>DUKU01000150.1 GCA_013329135.1 Thermoplasmata archaeon | reverse complement strand
AACTGCGACAGATGGTGCTCGCTCAAGAACACGGAGCACACAAGGGCCTTCAGGGAGTACCTGCTCAAGCACGGGGTCGAGCCGATGAAGGAGCACGCATCCCTCTCGGCCAGTCTCAAGAACTACGGCAACCCGTGGTTCCAGCCGAGGAGCGCCAGGAACAAGTGGACCAAGGGGCTGAACATCCCGAAGGCCGCACCTGGCGCCCAGGAAGTGCTCTTCTTCGCGGGGTGCACGTCGGCGGTGATGAAGCCACTCATACCGAGCCTCATCGCCAGCGCCAAGCTCCTGCAGAGGGCAGGGGTCAAGTTCGCCACACTGGGCCAGGATGAGCCCTGCTGCGGTTCCACGCTGATGCGGGTAGGCCAGGCAGAGGCCTACGAGGAACTCGCCAAGAAGAACGTGGAGAGGTTCGAATCGCTGGGCATCAAGAAGATCGTCACGGCGTGCCCCGGCTGCTACACGACGCTCAAGAAATCCCTCGAGGAGCACGGCTCGAAGATACAGGTCGTGCACGTGGCGCAGGAGGTCTCTGACCTCGTCAAGACCGGCAGGCTGAAGGTCAAGAAATCAGCCGAGAGGATGACATACCATGACCCGTGTCACCTGGGCAGGCTCGGGGGCGTGTTCGAGGAGCCGAGGGACATACTGAAGGCGGTCGCGACGCTCGCGGAGATGCCAAACCACGGCTACGAATCAAGGTGCTGCGGCGCCGGAGCCGGGCTGCAGTCAGCCTTTCCGAAACTCTCACGGGACCTGGCGTCCAAGAGGGTCGCAGAGGCGAAATCCACCGGAGCGACCACACTTGTCACATGCTGCCCGTTCTGCGAGACCCAGCTCAGGACGGTCCCCGGGATCAAGATCGTCGACCTGATGGAACTGCTGCTGAGCTCCGTGGAAAACGGCGAGAAAGGAAACGACAAGGCCGCTGCTGGCAAGACCTGAGCCCGTGCGGCCCTATACGCGCCTGAGCTCGCGCTCCTTCTCCCTGAGCACGTCCCTTGCGATGGACCAAGAGATCAGGAACACGAATGCGACCGCAATCGACAGACCAGCGGCCCACAGGACCTTCTGCGGCGCGGACGCATCTGTCATGGCGATGTACAAGTACAACAGCCCGATACTTATGACCGCGAACGCACCGCTGAGCCAGATGGACAGCTGCGATATGCCTGAGACGGTATTTACCTCGACCATTTCTGCCTCCTTGGGCGAATATCCGTGGCGGCCGTACTTAAGCATTTATGCGGATTGCCGCCCTAGCAGGACGGGCACGGAGTCCTCCCTGAACATGTTACGAGAAGTCTTAACTACACGATTGACGTGACATACCACGGTGGAACATGGCGAAGACGAACCTCATCGGCGTCTGCGGCGCTGCCTTGTCCCTGACGTGCGCAGGGGCGTTCTGGAGCGTCGCCGTTTGGGCGTCGACGTGGGGCTCCGGAATGACGGCGCTCGAGCACGACTTGCGCGCGCTCATGCTACCGTTGGTGGTCCTGTACACGATTGGGGCCGTTGTCGGCCTGCTGAGCCAACTCGGCGCTTTCCTGCAGCTTCCGAGCATGGCTGTCAGCCTGCCGATCGTGTGGTACAATGGCGGCCACCCTCTGTTCTACCTAATCTACGCCGTCGGTCTCTTCGCAGCGTCCCTCCTGATTGTCGCGATGGTCGTCGAGTACTCGCGTCCGGACAAGGAGTTCAAGTCGCCGCCGTTCTCTAGAGTCACCATCTGGAGGATAGGGCAGCTGGGACCAGGGGCGAGGCCGCTCCCAAAGGGGGCGACGAAGGTCATCCTGGCAGCGCTCACTGCGTGCATCGTCGTAATCGCAGCATTCGCAGCGTACGCTTGGAGCAGCGACGTCTCCGACCTCAAGATCCAGTTCGTCACCGACGGCGTGAGGTACGGCAGCATGAACGTCACCATCAGCGTCGACGGGGAGGAAGTCTACACCGTTTACATCCCGTACGACCCGCTCGATTCGTCCTTCCTCTTCGCGGATACGGAGTGCGCCGTGCCGGCGGGAACGCACATCATCGAGGTCGATGCGTGGAACGGGGCCGATCTCGACGAGGGCACGGTCGACGTCATGGGGGAGGCGAGGACTCTGCCGTTCACCACGACCGAGACGACCCTGGGGCTCGGAGTCGGCTTCCAATAGGAACGACGGGCCTAGATCAGTTCGTAGGTTATGCGTTCCCGGTCCTTCCCCTTGTTCTCCCGCTTGACGACCTTGATCTTCCCGATCTCCGAGAGCGAACGGACATGGGTTCCCGCGCACGGGCATGTGTCGAACTGGGCTATCTTGACGACCCGAAGCTCCTGAACGGATTTCGGCAGCAGGTCCAGGTTCGCCCTCTGGGCGTCGACATCGCGCATGAGGATGTCCCTGCGCATGGTCTCGATCTCGACCTTGGCGCCGGTCGCGAGTATCTCGTTCGTCTTCGACTCGAGTTCCGAGACCATCTCGTCCGTGAACTTGACCGGGGCGAAGTCTATCCTGGAGCGGTCGTGGTACAGCTGGTTCCCCACGGTGCGTGCCTTCCAGAGGTCGTACACCACCCCAGAGACTATGTGCTGGGCGGTGTGCATCCTCATGTGCCCGTACCGCTTGTCCCAGTCGACGACGCCCTTGACCTTGTCCGGGACGAGCTCCGGGTTCTGCACGAGGTGGTGCCTAATGCCCTCCTTCTTGGTGACCTCGCGGACCTCCGCCTTGCCCCCGGGCCATTCGAGCCTGCCCGTGTCCGAGGGCTGTCCTCCTCCGAGGGGATAGAAGGCGGTCCTGTCCAGCACGACGTAGTCGAAGCCGCGTTCGACCACGTTCGCGTCGAACTCGCGGATGTAGTTGGACTCGATGTCCTTCATGTAGAGAATCTCTGTCATGGCTCTCACTGGGTCCTGAGGATGGAAAAGGAAGAAGGGGGTTATGAGTTTAGGCCTGTTCCTTGGGTGCGCCGCAGTTCGGGCAGCTGTGCATGAACATCGGGTACTGCACGTTGCAGTTCTTGCACTTGGCCATCGGCTGGTGCTGGTGCTGCGGGTGCTGGGCGGCAGCGGCAGGCTGTGCCGGATGCGCTGGGGGCACCGGTGGCGGCACGTACGGCGGCGCGGGCGCCTGGGCAGACACTGTCCCGGGAGCGTACGGCTGGTACCCCGCGGGGGCCTGCTGCGCGAGCGCGTCTCCAATCTTCACATGAGTGAGTATGAGGAGTATGGATGGCAGCGCGAAGCCGAAGAACCCGATGATGATCCACACGATCGAGTCGTTCTTCGCATCGTGGAACCTGCCCTGGTCGACCGCGTCCAGCACGGTCTT
>DUKU01000085.1:4192-4656 GCA_013329135.1 Thermoplasmata archaeon | reverse complement strand
CGGAGGGATATCCCTCCCTGTGCAGAACCTCGACTCGGGCCCGTATTCCACAGCTCTCCTGGATATACTCAACCAGACGGGCTACTTCGACATATCTATGATAGAGAGTCAGGGCGACATCGCAGATTACGTGAACGACAACTCTCTTGCCCTGGCGCTGCGCGTACCGGCCAACTTCAGCTCCAACGTGGCGTCGTCCCTGCCCGCGACGGTCGTGCTCTGCGGCGACACCTCGCGTTCGTCATTCCCCGTCGCCCAGGGTGTCCTTGACGCGGTGATAAATCAGATGAATTACAATCTGACGGGCGCGAGCCCGATCGTCTCCTTCGAGGTCCAGTTCGCGGGTTCGGAGCAGTTCACTGCGTATGACTTCCTGCTCCCGGGCTTCGTAGGACTGACCGTCATGGTGAGTGCGATGTACTTCATGACGTCGATATGCGCGGAGCACAGGTCCAGGGGATACT
>DUKU01000085.1:382-4063 GCA_013329135.1 Thermoplasmata archaeon | reverse complement strand
CGATACTTCAAGCTCCTTGCCACGACGACGCTCAAGAAGTCTGAGTGGCTAGCGTCCAAGTTCATATTCAACTCGATCATGCTCATGGGCTCACTGCTGGTCACGTTCGCCGTCGCGATGGCTGCGTTCGATCTCGAGGCCGTGCTGACGCCGTTGTCCCTCATCCTGGTCGTGGCGGGAGCGTTCATGTTCACGAGCCTAGGGATGCTCCTCGGCGTTGTTGTCAAGGACCCCGAGTCCGCGGCCGCGGTGTCCAATGTCATCGGTTTCCCGATGATGTTCCTTTCGGGTTCGTTCTGGGACCTGAGCGCGTCGCCCTTGTACCTCCAGGTGATATCGAAGGCGATGCCGCTCACGTACCTCAACGACGGTCTCAGGGACACCATGGTGTTCGGGAACGAGGCGAGCGCGCTCGTGAACCTGCTGATCGTGGCCGTGCTCGGGCTGGTGTTCTTCGTCCTCGCCAGCAGGTGGATGTCCTGGAAGCAGGCTTGAGTTCGAGGATATCTCACGACGCCACGTGCAGCGGCCCTGGAAGCCCCATTTAAATATCCAGTAATCGGTTCCCCATTCGCCGGGACTAGGGCGGGGATGGTCGACCGAACCAACGCCATCACGATCGGCGGAGCGAAGGTACCTATGGTCTCTGGGAAGAACATGCTCACAGTGCTTGGAAGAGCCAATCTGGAAGCGATCCATGGCGCGACGCTCGAAGTCCTCGAGAAGACTGGCGTGTTTGTGGACTCCCCAGAAGTGCTCGACATGCTTCACAAGAACGGCCACTCCGTTGACAGGAAGACGAGGATCGTGCGTATGTCAGAGTCTTCCATCACCGAGGCGGTCAAGAGCTGCGCCCACAACTTCAGATGGCATGCGAGAAGTGAAAGCCGGTCCGTGGATGCGGTCGATGGCAGGACCAAGTTCGGCCCTGGAGCGCAGTGCCTGTTCTACATCGACCCGGAGTCGGGCGAGTATCGGCCGTCGACCCTCAAGGACGGGATAATGATAAGCCGGCTCCTGGACGCCCTGGACACATGCGCTGTCGGTTATGTGCCCGTCTACCCTGGCGACGTCCATGTCGACGCCCAGAGCATGGTCATGTGGGTCACGAGTCTGATGCACACATCCAAGCCGAGCTACGGGAGCAGCGGGGACAGTGTCGAATTCGAGCTCATGCTCCGCATCTCGGAACTCCTTCTGGGGGACAGGGAGCTCCTGAAGAAGACGCCGCTCTTCCCGGGTTACATCGACCCGATCAGCCCGCTCGGGCACGACAAACACATGCTCGAGACGCTCCTGAAGTATGCGGAGATGGACTTGCCGGTCTTCATCATGGTCATGGCGCTCGCGGGAGGGACCGCACCCGCCTCCCTGGCGGGCCTGCTCGTCCAGCAGAATGCCGAGATACTGAGCTCGATTGCGATAGCGAAGTGCGTCACGAAGTCCCCCAAGGTCGTATACGGGTCGGTCTCATGTCCTCTGGATATGAGGTCAGGCATCGCAGCCACTGGAGCACCCGAGTTCTCTCTTATGGGGGTCGGGACAGTCGAGCTCGCCAGGTTCTACGGCCTGCCGAGCGACATGGGCGTTCAGAGCGATTTGAAGATGGTCGATGCTCAGACTTCTTACGAGAAGACGCAGGCGGCGCTGATGGCATCTCTGGCCGGGGCGGATTTCGCCGAGCTCTTCATGGGCTCTACGGAGGCGTTCAACGCCTTCTCCCCGATCCAGCTGATGATCGATGATGAGATCGCCTCGAACGTGCGCAGAATATCTGATGGCATCGTTGTCGATGAGAGCACACTGTCTGTGGATGTCATCGGCAAGACCGGCCCTCAGGGCAACTACCTGAAAAGGAAGGAGACGATGACTCAGTTCAGGAAGGAGCATCACACGGCCAGGCTCTCGGACAGGTCGACAAGGCAGCAGTGGGTCGCCAAGGGTGCGAAGAGCGCAGAGGTGCGTGCGAAGGAGCGCATGTATGAGCTCTTGAAGACTCATACCCCCGAACCGCTGGAGCCCGATGTGAGCAAGGGCATGGCCTCCCTTCTCAGGGAGTATGCGAAAGGATTCGACCCGAGACGGCTCGAGTACCCCTGACTGACCGATGTCGGAGAATGAAAATCGTATGGCCGGGCTCATTGAATGGGCGCCGGCCCGAAGAGTTTTCCCTCTAGCGAATCTCGATTACCTGGAACCCGGAGTCCGGGTCGTTGCCGAACGCGTCCAGCCTGGCGCGTATCCTCCACTCGTGTCTCACCTGGCCGCTGTAGGACGGCTGACCCATGGGCATCTGTATGGTTGCCTCAACGACCTTGGTCTCGTTCGGCTGGAGGACGAAGGCCGGCCCGATCGGTATGGCTTGCTTGATGGTCTCCTGCTGCACCTGGGTCATCTGGCCGCAGTGCTTGCACTTCACCTGTCCGGCTTCGGCCGCGTGGATGTCGACGAAGACACCTCCTGACTTGACCTCCTTGCCCATGGACATGATGGTCACTTTGACTGGCAGGGAGTCACCAGGTTTCATCGGCTGGTGCGGGTATTCGATGCTCACCTTGGCTGAGCCGCCCGTGATGGCTGATCCGGCGGATTTCATCTTGTCTAGGAATCCCATAAGGTACACCGTTGAGCACTTTCAGGGGTCTGGAGGCTATATATCCCCTGCGCCCGCCGTTCTCATATCAGATAACCGCGCTGATCTGTGCGGCTGGTGTCATATCCTCGGCTGGCATGGCGTCCGCTCGCAATGCTGAATCATCTGGCGTAGCCCCGATGTTGGGTCCTAGGCCTTAGAAAGGCCTAGGCGGTCATCGCAAGCGCCCAGAGGAACTCGTCCCAGTTCGTGTCATCCACCATGTCGAGGTTGCTGGTGAGGTAGTTATCGTACAGCTTGTCCCCGCTTATGGTGTAGTATATGGACATCCCGAATGACCGGAGGCACATGTCTGCGTCAGGCGAGACGTAGTCAAACCACAGGATCGTATCGTTGAGCAGTGTGACGGCCTTAGCGGTTTTCACGCTCAGGTCTGGTATCTTCTCGCCGAGTAGTGTCATGAACCATCCGATGTCAGTGAACGGGAACGCCTCGCCGTGGAACTGTATCTGTGGCGTCTGCGATTCCGAAGACTCTATCGGCCCGCGGAGGTAGTACTCCTCGGTCAGTGGCACGAGCGCCGCGGCCACCGGGTCTATGCCGTTGATTACGAGATCCTCGACGTTTGTGAGGTCAAACACGCCCATGCTCGTGTAAGGGAACCCACCCAGGCCAACGCCCAAGCATATGGTGTAGAAATCGACATATGTCGAGGCCGCCAGTTCGCTCACGGCGTACGGGCTCCTGTCAGTGCCGTCGATTCCGCCCAGCCAGGCCGTGTAGTCCCAGCCGTCCCCAGGCACAGTTGTGATTGACGCGACCATGTATTCGGCCAAACCCCTGTTCTCATAGGCAATCTCGACCATGCCCATGAAGCACGCGTCGTAGCCGATGACATCAAGGTCGACGCCAGATGCTTCGATTCCCTGCTGGACTTCGTCCATGATCAACCTGTCCGTGCTCCCGGTGGGTGTCAGCGAACCCTCGTCATAGCACACGCCCCACCAGCCGCCTCCGTGGTCCCAGAGGACGAGCATGTAGTTGTCAGCAGGGGCGAATGTGACGGCCGTCTCGATACAGTATGTCAG
>DUKU01000085.1:0-245 GCA_013329135.1 Thermoplasmata archaeon | reverse complement strand
CGGGTCGCCCATGTTCAATTCGCCCGGGCAGCCACCCGCGACATCGTCGCAGTCGCATATGCTGGGGACACCGTCCGCGTCGAAGTGCGTCACGCCGTCGCCGAACGCGTACCAGTGTGTCCCCTCGACTATGTCTATGGTATCCATCAGGACCACGACGTTGATATTGTCAAGGGCTCCGACGGCCTCCATCTCCTGAAGGTCGCCAACAGCCGCGAGCTGCAGGTTGTTGTCCGCGGCCAGGT
>DUKU01000006.1:1731-3550 GCA_013329135.1 Thermoplasmata archaeon | reverse complement strand
CCTACCCTGTCCTCCACGAACACGTTGAACTGCTTCATCGGACACACCCGGTCCGTGCTAAGCGATGTCAGGGCGGATATATCTTCGCATGCTCAGGCCAGGATCTCCCACACGCGCCTGACCACTATGATGGCGAACACCACGAGGAACGTGTATATGAAAAAGTCGATCCGCTCCTTCGTCTTCACGGGCGTGAACGAGTCGGTCAGCTCCCGGACGACAAGGACCCCGATCAGTATGAGCGTGAGGAACACCTCGATGCCCGAGTTGAAGGCCAGTATGAGCGCGAACGTGACCCACACGATCATCGCGAACACTATCTTCTCCGAGAGCTGCATCGGTACCAGATGGACCCTCATGGACAGGTCCGGATAAGGCAGTTTCTGTCGCATCGGGAAGAGCAGATGGTTATTTCTATGACCAAGCGCAATTACTTCAACGGGATGCGCTCAGCGAACGTATCAGTCAGATTTCAAGCAACATCAGTCATACGCGCAGCCCTGGTCCTGTTCCTCGTCCTGACGCTGACAGCGAGCATGTACACCGTGCCGCCAGCGCTCTTCTGAACCTCAGAGACGATACATCTCTCTGAGCCGTTCTATCCCCACTCTGAAACCGGCCCCGCCGTCTGCGTGCCCGTTCCATATCTCCACTAGCACCGGCACTGAGGCCCTTTTCAAGACCGAGAAGTCAACAGCACCTTCGCCGATCTGCAGCCCCTCCCTGTCCGGCGCGACTGCGTCCGAGGCATGGATGTGCATGACCGTCTCACCGAACCGCTCGATGAACGATGAGTTGTACGACGGGTCGCCCTCGGCACGCGACAGATAGCCATGGCAGAGGTCGAGCGTGAACCCCTCGACCATGCCCTCGAACTCGGCCATGTCCTCGATCGTGACGCATATGTTCGAGACCATCCTCTCCTTCTTCCTGAACCAGTAGTACCAGGGCATGTTCTCGAGCAGCAGCCGGTCCGCGCCGAGCTCCGACAGCGACTCGGACAGGTTCGACATGAGGAGAGAGCGGTCCACCATCTTGGGCCGGATGCCGCCAGGGTGCATCACGACCATGGCGTCGACCAGCTTCTTCGCGAGCTCCCTCGTCCTCAAGACCACCTCGACCGAGGCATCCCTGACCGCGCGTCTCTCAGACGATAGGTCCACCATGACATCCTCGCCGTCAACAGTCACGAACTCCTGGCAGTGGACGAACTCGATCGGCCTCGTGACTGACACAAGGAGGTCCTCGACCGCAGCGTCGTCCAGTCGCGCCAGGTCTCCGTCGAACAGCAGCAGCTCTGAGAAATCCGCCCATGGCACGTCCAACGACCGGCAGTCGTCCATCCCGACCATCATCCCCAGTCGCACCGTCAGCACATCCTGATCACGAGCGTATGGCATGGCGCTCTGAAAACCCTTGTCCCCCGTCCGTGTCCCACGTAGAGCCGAACTCAGAGGAGCGGCTCCCACCATGTCTTGTTCGCGAGGTACCAGTCCACAGTGCTCTTGAGCCCGTCCTCGAACCTCACCTTCGGCTTCCACCCGAGCTCCTTCAGCCGTCCCCACTCGAGTGAGTACCTGAAGTCGTGCCCGGGCCGGTCCTTGACATATGTGATGAGGCTCTCGGGCTTCTTCATGTGCCTCAGTATGAGCTTCGCGACATCGATGTTCGGCACCTCGTTCCCGGAGCCGATGTTGACGATGTCCCCCGCCTTGGCCTTCCGGAGCACGAGGTCTATCGCCCCGCAGTTGTCCTCCACATGGAGCCAGTCCCGGACGTTCATGCCCTTGCCGTAGATCGGCAGGGGCTGGTCCCTGAG
>DUKU01000006.1:0-1563 GCA_013329135.1 Thermoplasmata archaeon | reverse complement strand
TTGTTCGAAGAGCGGGTGACGATCACATCCAGCCCGTAGGTCCTGACATACGACCTCGCGAGCAGCTCCCCGCCCGCCTTGCTGGCGGAATAGGGCGACGACGGGTCGAGTATGTCCTTCTCGGAGAACGAGCCAGATACGGTCGAGCCGTACACCTCGTCCGTGGATATCTGCACGAATCTCTTCACGTCCCGTCTCCTGGCCTCCTCAAGGAGCGTGAACACGCCTATGACGTCGGTCGTGACGAAGTCCTCAGGGGATGTGATGCTCCTGTCGACATGGCTCTCGGCGGCGAAGTTGACCACGGCGTCGCACCCGTCCATGGCCTTCTTCACGACGTCCTTGTCGCAGATGTCCCCCTTGACGAACGTGATGCGGTCCATGACCTCCTCGAGGTTCTCGAGTCTGCCGGCGTAGGTCAGCTTGTCGAGGACGACGATTCCGTCCCCAGGATGTTCCTTGAGCATGTGACGTACGAAGTTGCAGCCGATGAAACCGGCTCCACCAGTCACTAGAAATCGCATTCCAGTCTCCCGCCTTAGCTTCTCGGTACGAGATGCCATACATGATGCAGGGACAAATATGTTCGCCATGTCCCGATCACGCCTTGATCAGGCGATGCGAGATAGGAGAGAAAGCTCCCGCTGTGTTGTTATCTGACCAAAGAGTATAATACCAAAAGGTATAATACCATTAAGTAAGACAGTCGGCGGCGTGCTACATGTAACAAAAAGAGCGTCGTACGCCACACGCAGTTGAATGGAGGCATGTTGGACGTGGACAACCCTTTCAGGTTCGGAGGGCACGTGACGGGCGAGGACTTCGTTGACAGGGAGAGAGAGATCGCGGAACTTGTTCGAGAAGCTCGGAACGGGATAAACGTGCTGCTCATCTCCCACAGGCGCATGGGCAAATCCTCCCTCCTGGCCGAGGTCATCAGAAGACACTGCAATGATTTCATCTTCGTGTATGTCGACCTCTATGGAGTCACAAACAAGACGAAGATGTCGGAACTGTACCTGTCCGCGCTGGTGAACTCAGCTTACGGCACGCTCGAGAAGGCTGCTGCAGGGTTCAAAACCCTTCTCATGGCATCCAGATTCAGACTGACGGTGAACGAGAAGGGAGAACCAGGCATAGAGTTCTCCGTCGGCGAACCAACCACACCCGAGATACAGGCGATTCTGGACCTGTCCGAGGACGTCGCCAAGAGACACAAGAAACGCGTGGTCGTGATGTTCGACGAATTCCAGGAGGTGGGGCTCATGGATGGCACGACGCTGCTCAAAGCCATGAGGGCGAGGATTCAGACGCATAAGCACGTTTCATACGTCTTCGCCGGCAGCAAGAAACACCTCCTCCTTAGCATATTCGAGGAGCGCGAGGGGGCATTCTACAAATCCACGAGGCCCATGAGCCTCGGCCCGATTCCAGACGAAGACATGGAGAGGTTCCTGACCGACCGGTTCTCGGCGAAAGGAGGCAGGCTGGGACTCGAATCCGCAAAGGCGATCATGGCGGCCGCGGGCGGGAACCCGTTCTACATCCAGCAGATCGCATACG
>DUKU01000029.1 GCA_013329135.1 Thermoplasmata archaeon | reverse complement strand
GGCCCATGCGAAGAAGTTGAGGAGGTGCGTTCCCCCCATCCACTGATAGGCGTAGAACGGCTTGCCGTCCTCGAAATTCTCAGGGACGCCGACCATAATCCGCTCACCGCAGTATTCGCAGAAAACGGTCCCATCCGCGAACTCCCCCCCGCACTTCCCGCACTTAGCGACCATTCCAACCCGAATCAAGACCGAGATGAGGGGTATTAAAACTGACACAGGTAACCCGATGACCTTGTCATCCACCATTCGGATAGGTTGGCAGGTCATTTATACAGGTCATGCAGTCGGCGGTCCCATGGAAACCGCCATCATCCTCTGCGAGGATGGTTTCGGCAAGACCAGGGGCAAGACCGCCGCAGGCCTGGTCCGCCACTCGCTGAGGTTCAAGATACTGGGCATCGTGGACAGCAAGCAGGCAGGCAAGGATGCGGGAGAGGTCCTGGACGGCAAGAAGGTCGGCATACCCATATTCTCGTCCGTCGAGGAGGCCCTCAAGAAGCTCAAGGAGAAGCCCCAGTGGATGATCATGGGCGTGGCCACCATCGGCGGCATGCTCCCACCCGAGTTCAGGGAGCCCGTCAAGGTCGGCATCTCGAACGGCGTGAGCATCCTGTCCGGGCTGCACGAGTGGCTGGGGAACGACAAGGAGTTCGCCCCGCTCGCGAAGAAGCACGGCGTCAAGATCGTGGACATCAGGAAGGAGCCGCCGCTCGAGAAGATGCACTACTACAAGGGCCTCGCGGCCAAGATGGACTGCATCAGGATACCCATCCTCGGCACGGACGCGGCCTCGGGCAAGAGGACCACGGCAGTCATACTCACCAAGGAGCTGAACGACAGGGGCATCAAGACCGCCTTCGTCGCCACTGGCCAGACCGGCCTGCTCCAGGGGTCCAAGTACGGCATACCCCTGGACGCCATCAGAGGGGACTACGTGGTCGGCGAGCTGGAGAACGCCATGTGGGACGCGTACACGAACGAGAAGCCCCAGATCATCATTGTCGAGGGCCAGGGCGCACTGAGCCACCAGGCATATGTCACCGGCTCGAGGGCCATAGTGAGCGCCTCGAGCCCCAATACCGTCGTGCTGCAGCATGCGCCTGGCAGGAAGTACAGGAGCTACCACGCGGACGAGCTGCACATCCCGAACGGCACCATAGACCGTGAGATGGAGCTCATCAAGGTCTACGCGCACACGGATGTCATAGGCATCACGCTCAACCACGAGAACCTGACCAGGCAAGAGGTCGAGAAGCACATCATGGAGTACGAGCGGAAGTACGGCGTGCCCGCCGCTGATGTCCTCGTGGACGGCCCTGGCAAGATCGCGGACGCGATAATCAAGAGGTTCTTCCCGAAGAAGGGCTGAGGTCCAGGAGCGCGTCGGCCATCTCGCCGATCATCTCAGGGGACAGCTGCTGAGGCCTTTCCGACGCGTGTGGCAGGGATCGGAGCGCCTCCTTCATGTCGGGCTTGACATACTCCCTCACCGCGGGGTCCGTCTCGAGGCAGTTCGAGGCCTTCTTCCGCCTGTGCGAGAACAGCGCCTGCGTGACCTTGAAGAACGCCTGCTCGTCCCTGACCTTGAACGGCGGCGGCCTTGGGGTGAGCCTCACGACGCACGACTCGACCTTGGGCTGCGGCCAGAAGGAGTTCCTGGACACGTTCATGACGATCTCGCACTGGGCCCTGTAGTACACCCCCACGGTCAGACGGCCGTACTCGGGAGTGCCTGACTTCGCGACCATGCGCTCGGCGAACTCCTTCTGGAGCATGAGCACGGCAGACTCGAAGCCGATGTCGAGGAGCTTGAACGTGATGGGCGATGATATCTGGTATGGGAGGTTGGACACGACCTTGTCGAACGCCGGCAGGAACGCCCGCACGGCGTCGGCCTGGATGAGCTCGATCCTGTCCCCGAACCTGCGCTTCAGGAACGCGCAGAAGCCTATGTCCTGCTCGACCGCGACGAGCTTCACCCCGTACTTGAGTATCTCATCGGTAAGGTTGCCGATGCCAGGGCCTATCTCCAGGACGGTCTCGCCCTCATTCAGGGACGCGAGCTCGACCTGTCTCTTGATGATCCGGTCGTCCAGTAAGAAGTGCTGTCCCAGGCTCTTCGTCGGGCGCTTGCCCAGGGACTCGAGGACGGACCTGACCTCCTCCGCTCTCATGTCCTGCCCGGCCTCACCTCATGACGAATAGGTGGTACTTCTCGGTCGGGTTGGAGAGCTCCTCCTCGATCCTCTTCGCGAGGAGCTTTTCGACCTGATGCGCCATCGGGACCCTGTCCTCGACGTCCTTGAGTGACTTGAACGGGCCCTTCTTCCTCTCCTCGATGATGCTCCACATGGTCTTCTTGCCCAGCCCTGGGAGCAGCTCCAGCATGTGGAACCTGGTCGTGATGGCCTGCGACTCGTTGAAGAACCTGACGAACCGCTCCTCGTGGGCCCTTATGAGGTCCATGACCACGAACGGGAGCTCGCTCTGGGATGCGTTGGTGAGCTCGTTATAGCTTATGCGCCTCTTGACATGGAGTATCTCCTGCCTCAGGTTCAGGTCCTTGCCTATGTAGACCTTGTCGCCAACGGCGAGGTTGATGTCGGACTTCGGCACAAGCTCGAAAAGCTTGAACTGGTCGTCCCCAAGCGCATAGGCTATCGGCTCCCGCTTGAACTTCCTGTCATCTGGGAGCCCCTGGGGTAGATAATCTAATATTCTTGCGTAGTCCTCCAACGACAATCCCCCCGCGAAGCGTCAGAGATACTTCCCTACAACGCTAAGTATCTTTTCGACGTCCTTCTTGTCCAAGGTGGCTCTCTCCTTGGCGAACAGAGCACGTATGTCATCGGCGTGGTCAGGCATGATGTCGGCTATCTTGACGGCGTTCAGCTCCGAGACGAAGCCGAGCTCGACGAGCTCCTTCACGAGCTTCTTGGCCTTCTTCGAATCGGTCCTGGCGAACTTCTGACTGTGCTCGAGCGCCAGCTTCTGCTCTGCCGTCAGCTCGCCCTGCTCCTGTCTCTCGAGCAGTATCTCCTTGACCTCCGCAAGCGTGGCTATCTTCTTATCTTCCATGGAGAAACACCAGCCAGTGTCTGTCGGCCAATTAAGATTTCCTCAGGTGCTGGGGCCGGACTATGATCTCTTTCATCATGTCGCCATCCTTGATGTCCAGGAGGTAGGCTCTCCCCTGCATGCCCTTGACGGTGCCGGTCTTGCCCTGGAACCTGATGTGAGGCTGGCCCTTGTGTATGCTAGGGTCCACAGTGACCGATGCCTTCTCGCCGACATCGAACGTCTGGAACTCCTTCGTGATCGGAGAGAGACCTTTGTCTCGCGCACGCTTCTGCATGACGTATCTCGTCCTGCGCCTGTAGCCTTTGGAAGCCTTAACCATGTCCTTCCGCCCCTTGGTCTCCGACCCATATAACGTCTAGCGAGAGCACCTCGCAGGGCACGCCCACGATATCGGCGACGTTGGGCTTGGTCCGCCCCCCGTCCCCGTGCATGAGCTCCTTGATGTACGTGCCGCTGTCCGCCTCTACGACGAACACCGCCTCGCGTCCCTCGACGGCCTCGACCTTGAATGACCTTACCGTCCTGATGCGCTCTAGGTCGGCACGCCTGTGCGACACCCTGTTCGGAGTCTGCTGACTTATAGGGTTTTCGGCCAATACACGACCTATATCATTAACCTTTCTGTCGTCGAAATCCTGCTGGAAGCGCACTCTGACCCTGTAAGTCTTCGGGTGCGTCGACTCTTTGATGGCCCTCATCTCCGTCCTGCTCGAGGGCCTCAGGCCCTCGACCTCGACGAGGCCGCCTGACGACGAGTTGATCTCGTCTTGCACCTTCGCGAGGTCCAAGGTCCGCCTCCGGGGCTTCCTGACCTCGACCACGAACGGCCTGCCGTTCCCCAGCATCCGGGCGTCGATATCCTCCCGCCCCATGCCATGGAAGAAGTCCTCCTCTCCCTCCGCGTGGCGCATGACGACGGGGCCCGTCAGGTCCTGGACGCTCTTCTCGTACATGACGCCCTTGCCGTCGCACCTCGGACACCCCTTCCCCCTGCAGTCCCTGCACGGCCACCGGGTCTGAGGTATCTCCCTGGACAACTTCCTGTCCCTGCCGTAGACGAACAGCGGGGTGACAGACGTCTCGACCCTGTCGAACCTGGTGTCCACAAGGTAGACCATGTCAGGGTTCGTGAACTCGACCGGCTTCTGGAGCCTCGCCTCCACCTGCTTCCCTATCTCCCGGTTGAGCTCGGATTTGAGCGTCTCCGTCTCCTTGGCGCCGACATCCGCCCAGAGCTGCTCCTCCTTCTCGAGGAGTTCGCTGTCGACCTTCGTGCCCACGAGGAACGTCGAGAATTCGAACCCCTCAGACGAGCGGACGGCGATGTCCGCGAACTTCGGGATCTCGTCGAACAGGCCCTTGCACACATCGCACCCGGCGCTACCGGGGTCACCAGGGGCGTCGGCGGCGATGGCCCTGATGATAGCTCCCCTTTGATTGTTGGTCATACCTGTGGAGAGCTTTGCGAAAAGCCTGCCTAGGCAATGGTCACACAGTGGTCGCTGAAGCGCTCGCACTGCGATATCGAGCCGTTCGGACATCGTTGGCGTCAAGCAGGCTGCTGGAGTATTTAGCTGTTCCTGGGCTCAGGGGCATCCAAGGAGGGGATTGTGAACAGCCGGCCCTTTCCGTGAAGCGAGGATACGGAGTTGAGGCAGTGACTGTTGGGTCCGGAGAACGAAGACAAGTCGGAATCATGCGGTGCACCGCTCAGACGAATCCGTCATGTCCGCTCAGACGCCGACGCACTCGAGGTTATCCCTGCAGAAATCCCACAGTGGAGCGTCGCTCTTGCTCGCGACCGTCTCGAACCACTTAGGCATGGCCGCCTTGAGCGCCTCGGCCGCCTTGTCGAACCCGAAGCCCTTCAGCGGCGAGTCGTAGAGGAGATAGTTCACCGCCAAGGGCTTGCCCCTGACCTCCTCCTCCTCGAGGGCGAAGACCAGCCTGATACGCTCTTCCTCCTTCTGCTTGTAGCTCTCGGCCACAAGCGAGTGCGTCCTGCCGTACTTCGCGCCCAGCGCTATCTGGGGCAGCTCCTTGAAGTTCAGGGCCTCGTTCACGACCCAGTTCATCTGGCCGTGGTACGTGCCCAGGGAGAACTGGAAAGGCGTCATGGTCAGCTTCTGCCCGGTCTCCGTCGCATACCTGGTCCAGACGCGCAGGAACATGTGCGCCATCAGCTTCATGACGCGCTCGTTGTCGTTATCGCCGGTCACGCGCGCGACTGGGATGGACGCCATGTCCGCCTCGAATGCCTTCACGATCTCATCGGCCATGTCAAACACATGAATGCAGTCCGTGATATTTCAAGCGTAGCCGAGCTCACGAGAAGCCCATACCGTCTATCTTGATCTCCGGACGCCTGCCCTCCAGGAACTTGTACACGGCCGCGTGCTCGCTCCCCGACAGCAGCATGTCCAGGCCCCGCTTGGCCACCTCGATCTGCAGCAGGTCGCCTATGATCGCGACAGTGGTCCCCTGGACGGACAGGTGCACGCCCGCCAGCTCCTCGAAGATCCTGCGGGTCTTGCCCTTCGTGCCTATGACCCTCGACCTCATGCGGACGACATGGGTCTGCTTCTTGCCCACGTAATCTCGGATGTCCATGACCTCGAGGAATATATCCTCGCTGAGGAGCATCATGGCCTTCTCCGCGGAGAATCCCCTGCCTATCGCCACGACGACGTCCTGGACCGCCAGGGCCATCGCCGGGTCGGGGGCGTGAGAGTGGTCGATGTCGACATCGCCCTCCTCGGAGTCTATGTGAAGACGCACGCCTGTCCTCCGCTCGAGGGCGTCCTTCGTCTCCCCGCCCTTGCCTATGAGGACCCCGACGCGGTCCTTCGGTATCTTCACTGACTGTGTCATGGCTTGGTGATCTCCTTGAGCTCGGCCTCGACGTCTAGCTTTACGTCGTTCTTTCTGAAGTACCTTACGATGTTCGTGACGTCCCGCCTCAGCCACTCCTGGGCGTTCGGGTGGTCCTTGAGGACCGCCTGCCCGACATCGATGATGACCGGCTCACCAGCCAGCATCAGTACGTTGAACTCGCTCAGATCGCTGTGGACGAGGGATGCTTTCCTGTACGCGACGGCGACATAGTCCAAGATCTTCCTCGCAGTCTTCTCCGGGTCCTCGAGGGCGACGTTCCTCAGCTGCCTCGCGGGTTCGGACTCGTCGCCTATGTATTCCATTACTATGATGTTCTGGTGGCGCGCGATGGGCCTAGGCACTCGCACGCCCGCCCTGTGGAGCGCATCGAGGTTCATGAACTCCTTCTCGGCCCAGACCATGATGAGCCTCTTCCGGTTGCCACCGCCGACGCCGAAGAACCGCTGGTCGCCCGCGACGTATTTGTACATGTCACCGAAGGTGGCGGTCGATGTCCTGAATATCTTCACAGCCACGAACTCGCCCTTCACAGTGCTCGCCCTGAAGACGTTGCCCTCCTTGCCAGTGGATATCGTGAAGTCGAACTTGTCCATGGCCCCGTCGGACATCAGCTTGTAGATGCGCATCAGGTTCTGCTTGTTGAAGACCTCGTCGTACGACTTCCTGTCGTCATCGTCCTTCCTGCGCATCTTCCAGGAGTCTATCACGCGCTCGAGCGCCTTCTCCGAATCCTGGCTCTTCTTGTCATAGGGCAAAGGCCACACCCTGCGCCTCAGAATATGTCTATCGACTTGGGAAGCATCTTCTTCCTGCTCAGGTACATGGCCTGCGTCTTCGTGTACCTGTACATGATGTTGGCCTTCTCGTCCTGGAACTCCCACGGCGCAATGATGACCAGGTCGCCTTCCCTGATCCACATGCGCTTCTTGATCTTGCCCGGGATGCGGCCCATGCGCGACTTCCCGTCCGCGCACATGACCTTGATCCTAGAGGCGCCAAGAAGCTGGTCTGCAATACCGAAAATCTCCCCGTCCTTCTTGCGGGGCAGGCGAACCCTGACGAACTCCGGCTGACCGTCCGGGCCTAGCTTGACTTCCTCTTCCTGGTGGCGTCCTCGATGAAATGGCAAGTGACTCAATCCGTTGCTAAGAAGTAATATTCTGCGCCTACTTAAGGGTGCTGGACATCGATATTCATGGATGCCAGACACCCCTGATGTCGGTCCGCGGCTACGGTTCGGCTGCCCGCGGATGTCGGGAATATGACACGATGCCCCCGACGCTGTTTTCGCTGAGTCACCACACCCATATACACACCCTCGAATGACACGGACGGAGGCGACGACTCCATGGAAAGCTCTGATCAGAAGAAGGAGAAGCCGAAGATACTCCTCGCATACTCAGGCGGCCTGGACACGTCAGTGGCGATCCACTGGCTGAAACAGATGCACGGCTGCGATGTCGTCACCGTGACCGTCGATGTCGGTCAAACTGACGATCTCAAGGATGCGATGAGGAGGGCTAGGGCTATCGGGGCGTCGCGGGCGTGGGTCATTGACGCGAAGAAGGAGTTCGCAGACGCGTACGTCCTGCCTGCGCTCAAGGCCAACGCCCTGTACGAGGGCAACTATCCGCTCGGCACCGCGATAGCGCGGCCGCTCATGGTCGCGAAGCTCGTCGAGATGGCCAAGCGGCTCGGGGCGGACACGATCGCCCACGGGTGCACTGGCAAGGGGAACGACCAGGTCAGGTTCGAGGTGTCCATCATGGCACTCGCGCCGGATATGAAGGTCATGGCCCCCACGAGGGACTGGAAGATGTCAAGGGAGGAGGAGATAGAGTACGCCAAGGCGCACAACATCCCGATCCCCGTCACAGTCGACGCTCCGTACAGCATAGACGAGAGCGTCTGGAGCAGGGCGATCGAATGCGGCGTGCTCGAG
>DUKU01000202.1 GCA_013329135.1 Thermoplasmata archaeon | reverse complement strand
GGTACAAGGGCCTGGGCGAGATGAACGCGGACCAGCTCAGGGATACGACGATGAGCATGGAGACGCGCATAATGAAGAAGGTCACGATCGAGGACGCCGTCGAGGCGGACATCCTTTTCGATGTCCTCATGGGCGACGCCGTCGAGCCGAGGAGAAGGTTCATCCAGGACCACGCGAAAGAGGTGGAGGTCCTGGACGTATAGGTGATCGGCCATGGCAGATGATCCGAAGCCAGAGCAGAGGATCGCCGCGAAGCTCGTGTTGCGGCCGATCGAGACGGAGATGAAGAAGTCATACATAGACTACGCCATGAGCGTCATCGTAGGCCGCGCCCTTCCCGACGTGAGTGACGGGCTGAAGCCCGTCCACAGGCGCATCCTGTTCGCCATGAACGAGATGGGCCTCGTGCACAACCGGCCGCAGAAGAAGTCCGCCAGGGTGGTCGGTGAGGTGCTGGGCAAGTACCATCCCCACGGCGACACCGCCATCTACGACACGATCGTCCGCATGGCCCAGGACTTCTCGATGCGCTACCAGTTGATCGACGGCCAGGGCAACTTCGGCAGCATAGACGGCGATAGGGCCGCGGCGATGAGGTACACGGAGTGCAGGCTCTCGACCATCGCCTCGGAGATGCTCCAGGACGTCGACGAGGAGACGGTCGACTTCGCGGACAATTTCGACGGTTCGCTCAGGGAACCGCTCGTCCTGCCGGCCAGGCTCCCCAACCTGCTCGTGAACGGCTCCTCGGGCATAGCTGTCGGCATGGCCACGAACATACCCCCGCACAACCTTGGCGAGATCGTTGACGCCATCACACTCATGATCGACAGACAGGTCCAGGGCCGCGACGTCGACCTCAAGGACCTGGTCGAGGTCATCAAGGGTCCGGACTTCCCGACAGGCGGGATCATCTACGGCGCCCAGGGGATACACGAGGCCTACGCCCAGGGCAAGGGCAGGATTCGCGTCCGCGCCCTCGCGACGATAGAGCACGACGAGGACACTGGCCGGGCGCAGATAATCGTCACTGAGATACCGTACATGGTCAACAAGAGCACCCTGATGGAGGAGATCGCGGAGCTCGTCAAGACGAAGAGGATCGACGGCATCAGCGACCTCAGGGATGAATCCGACAAGGATGGACTCAGGATACTCATAGAGCTCAAGCGCGACGCGATCGATGAAGTGGTCCTGAATCAGCTGTTCGCGCACACGCAGCTCCAGACGACGTTCGGCATCATCAACCTCGCCCTCGTGAACAACCAGCCGCGGGTGCTCTCCCTGAAGGAGATGCTCGAGTACCACATCGAGCACAGGTTCGACGTGGTCAAGAGACGCACCGAGTACCGGCTGAGGCAGGCCGAGAAGAGGGCCCACATACTGGAGGGCCTGCTCGTCGCGCTGGACCATCTGGACGAGGTCATCAGGCTCATCAGGAAGGCCAAGACGCGCGAAGAGGCCAGGGCCGGACTCATGTCCAAGTACATGCTCTCGGAGGAGCAGACCAAGGCCATACTCGAGATGCAGTTGCAGAGGCTGACGGGCATGGAGATGCAGGCCGTCCGGGAGGAGCACGAGCAGGTCACGAAGCTCATCTCCGATTACCGCACCATCCTGAAGGACGAGAAGAAGATACTCGGCATCATCAAGTCCGAGGTCGTGGCCCTGAAGAGCAAGTACGGCGACGCCAGACGCACCAGGATCGAGGCCAACGCGATGGACATGGACATCGAGGACCTCATACCGGTGGAGAACGTGCTCATCATGACGAGCCAGACGGGCTACATCAAGCGGGTATCGCTCGACACATACGAGGCGCAGAACAGGGGCGGCGTGGGCCTCATAGGCATGGAGACCAAGGAGGAGGACTACATAGTCGACATGTTCGTCACGTGCTCCCACGACTACGTCATGTACTTCACCAACAAGGGACGCGCGTACTGGCTCAAGGCCTACAAGATACCGGTCGGGGGCAGGCACGCCAAGGGCAAGCCCATCGTCAACCTCCTAGAACACCTCGAGGATGACGAGAAGGTCATGAGCAAGATACCGGTCAAGCACTTCGAGGGGGACATGTACCTGGTGTTCTCCACCAGGAAGGGCCTGATCAAGAAGACCAGGCTCGACGCCTACTCCCACGTGCGCCAGAACGGGATCATCGCGATAAGGCTCGAGGAGGGGGACGAGGTCGTCGACACGGCCCTCACAGACGGCACGAGAGAGGTCGTGCTCGCGACCACGAAGGGCTTCGCGGCCAGGTTCAGCGAGACGGATGTGCGGTCCACTGGCCGCGCGACATATGGTGTGCGCGGCATCCGCCTGAGGAAGGGGGACGAGGTCGTCAGCATGGCCATCGTCGATCCCAAGGACGTGCTGCTCTCAGTCACTGAGAAGGGCTACGGCAAGCGGTCCCTCGTGGGCGATTACAGGAAGATCAAGCGCGGCGGCAAGGGCGTCATCACCATCAGGACCGTCGACAGGAACGGGGATGTCGTCAAGGTCATGCCAGTGAGCGATGGCGACGAGATCATCGTCACGAGCGTCAGGGGCATGGTCATACGCATGCCGGTGAACGGCATCAGGCTCGTGGGCCGCGCGAGCATGGGCGTCAGGCTCATGAAGCTCAAGGACAAGGACCGCGCGGTCGCGATCGCGAGGCTCGTGCCTCAGGCCGAGGAGGCGCGGATGGTCGAGTCAGGCATGGTCGTCACTCACTGCCCGACCGAGAACGGCGTGAACGGCGGGACGGGGGACGAGGACGTTGAGGGCGGCGAGGACGAGCCAGGCGAAGACGACCAGTGAGCGCCGCCCCTCCTGGCCACCGTCTCACTCATGATAACGACCCACAAACCTTTATTAATGCACATCCCTTTGAAATCCGGCGGAAGCGAACACCCGTCGAGGAGGCCTTTGACTTGTTTAGAGATTCCATTCCAGGACTGGATAAGGTGTTCAAGAACGACATCGAGAGGCCGAAGGTCATCCTGGTCACCGGTCCCCCCGGTTCCATGAAGACCAGCTTCTGCTACTCGCTCATGTCCAGCTACCTCAGGGACAAGAACGAGTTCGGCCTGTATGCCACCCTGGAGGAGACCGCCGAGAGCCACATGCACAACATGGAGAGCATGGGCGTCAAGCTCTCGGCCAAGATGCAGATCTCCGACATGACCGACCTGAGGGAGATAGACCAGATCGACGAGGTCATAGGCGATTCCGCCCAGACGGACTATGTGCTCTTCATAGAGAAGATGATACAGAGGTTCAGGCGGACCCACGGGGACAAGTTCTCCATACTGGTCCTGGACTCGCTCGGCGCGCTGTACTCCCTGATGTCCGAGTCGGCCGAGATGAGGAAGAAGATGTTCTATTTCTTCAAGATGCTCAGGGACAACAACCTCGTGACATTCATCATAATGGAGCGCTCCCTCTCCGGCGAGTCGCAGCTGCTGGGGAACGAGGGATTCCTCGCGGACGGCATCGTCATGCTCGGCCTGGACAGGCAGAGGGGCAAGCTCGTCAGGTACCTCCAGGTTGAGAAGATGAGGGCCTCCGAGCACAGCATGGAGAAGCACGCGATCGAGGTCACCAAGAGCGGCATGACCGTCCTTGGCCCGCTGCTCAGCACATGACGTCTCGGCCGCTGCGCGAAAGTGAACAGTATTTGTACGGTCGATGCATTATGTGATTGCACGACGGGTATCCGTTACTATGGCAGACGAGTATCATCCGAGTACCAGGTTCGAAAGCAGATGTGAGTAAGATGACAGAAGACCAGACCATCTCCCAGATAATCGAGGACGCGATCAAGCGACTGAAGGCCCAGGAGGCAGAGGTCCAGAAGAAGGGACGTGAGCTCCAGGCCGAGAAGGACGAGCTTCAGAAGCGGAGGACGGAACTCGATTCTCTCGAGGAACGCCTGAGGGAGAAGGAGGACGGCCTGAGGCAGAAGGAATCATCCCTCCAGACGAAGGAGGCCGAGGTCAAGGGGCGCGAGGAGGCTGCCCAGGATCGCGCTGACACGCTCAAGGCCAAGGAGGACGCGGTCTCGAAGATGGATGAGCGGGCCAAGGCGGCGGTCTCGACGGCCGAGGCGCGTGAGGCCGACGCCCAGAAGTCACTCGAGGAGTGCTCGAGTCTCCAGACGGAGGTCACTGACAAGCGGAGATCGCTCCTCGACCGCGAGGAGCAGCTCAAGAAGTCCGAAGAGGATGTCCAGAAGCTCATGGAGCAGGTCGTGTCGAGACGGGACGCCCTGATCTCCAGGGAACGGTCGTTCGCAGAGGAGGAGGAGGACCTCAGGAAGGACAGGGAGAAGCTGGCCGATGATGCCAAGGCGGTCCTTCAGCGACAGACCGCGGCCACGACCGCGCCAGCGTCGGCGAAGCCCGAGGAGGCCGAGGAGGCGCGCGTCTTGGGCGAGGACGAGATGCCCTGCCCCAAGTGCGGCACGGTCATCAGCAAGGACGCGGTCATGTGCTATTCGTGCGGGTACCAGCTGCGCGAGGAACCAGCCGTTGAGGCGACCGAGGAGTCGGTCGAGCAGGCGCACGGGTCGGAGGAGGACGAGGTCGCCTGTTCGAACTGTGGGACGATGGTCAGTAAGGGTGCTATCATGTGCTACGCCTGCGGCGCGGACCTGAGGAGCCGAGGAGAGCCATCCGAGTCCGTCCCGAAGGACTCCGCGGGAGAACCGAAGAAACCGCAGGTCTTCGTCAAGAAGATTGTCAAGAGAAAGATGGTCTAGCCAGGCGTTCGACAAAACCTTCTTCGGCATGAGAACGTGGCAAATACCTTTTTATATAGCTCAACTGCTTACTTTGCTACGCAATACCCAGCTTCTGGGTGGGTGAACTTATGGAACACAGAGCTGGCCCTATTCAGGCCAACAGATCTCTGAGCGCATTGATCATGGCGTCGTTTGTGCTGTCTGCCTTCGCAGGACTGTATATCGTAGCCGCGCCTCCCCCGTCGGCGGCGCAGGTGCCAATAGGTGATCTTACAATCACCAGCGGCACCTATACGATTGAGAACATCGAACAACCTGTCGACGGTGACGTGGAGGTCTCTGGCGGTGAACTGATTGTGAGGAACGGAGCCCTGATGGTGATTAGCACTGTGGGTGACCCACGGCATGTTACGGTTAGGGACAGCGGGACGCTCACGCTGGAACACGGTGTGCTGACATCCTACCTGGACCAGATTGATCCGTGGCCATTTCTGACGCTCACGGTTATGGACGGCGGGACTGTCATGGCCACAGACTCATCCATATTGAGCTTTCCCGGGTTCATCGATGTCCAGAGTGGCGGCGAGCTGATACTTCATAACAGTTCTATCGAGCAGATACCGGACGAGGATTTGGCACAATACATTGGTGGGTCTGCAGACGTAACGATGGATTCGGCCGATGACGGCCCGACTATTACGGTTAACGACGCGACGCTGATGATGTTCGAATCGTCCATAACCGATATGCCGGAATTCCCGACTGACCCGAATATTGCGAGCAATCTGACGTTAATCGACCATTCTACACTCTTGGCGGTCAACAGCTACATCGACGTGGACTTTGGCCCGGTGGAAGTCCCGGCTGACTGGTACTCGCACAACATGCTCGTCTTGAGCGGATTATCGAATGCATATCTCTATGGTTGTCACTTTGAACCGTATTCCGGTGAATTGTCCGCAAGGGAGTATTCGATATCTACAACTGCGGATTCGGATGCGTACATATACAGATGGCTGAGCGTCACAGTGGGTGACGAGTATGGCGTTCCAATCCCTGATGCGGAAATTGATGCCACATTCACGGGGTCTTCGGACCTCGAAGGCGAAGCACTTGTGTACTACACATCGACTGGACTGTCTAGCACTCCGCCCGCTGAGGTTCTGGAATATATGGGCGAAACCGTG
>DUKU01000185.1 GCA_013329135.1 Thermoplasmata archaeon | reverse complement strand
CGTCCTCGAGCCAGCGCACAGGACGTAAGCGACCTTCTTCACCCTGTTCCCGTCGGCCTTCCTCTTCAGGACCATGCCAGCGCCGCACTCGTTTATCATCAGCCTCTCCATCTGGGTCGCCGTGATGACATCCGGGAGGGACGTATCATACTCGTGTAGCCGTGTGACATCGAACAGGTCGAACCCCGTGGCGACGATGATTGCGCCTACCTCCAGATCCTCGAACCTGTCCGGCTCGTCCATGTTGATCGCCTTGGCGGTGCAGACCTTGGCGCACGCGCCACACTCCTTGCAGTTCTCGAAGTCCACCACGTACGAAGCCGGAACTGCCTGGGGGAACGGCTTGAATATCGCCTTCCGTTCGTACAAGCATTCCTCGAACTCGTTGGGGACCTTCACCGGGCAGACCTTCTCGCACTTGGCGCACCCGATGCATTTCTTCGGGTCCACGCCCCGCGGAGCGACCTTAACCCTGACCCTGTAGTTCCCGGGGGAACCTTCGACGGAGACAACCTCTGCCCTCGTGTAGAGCTTCACGTTGGGGTGGGAGGCGACCTCCACCATCCTGGGGCTCAGGATGCAGGGGGCGCAGTCGAGCGTGGGGAACGTCTTGCTCAGTTGTGCCATCCTGCCACCGATCGAGGCGTTCTTCTCGACCATGTGAACATTGTACCCGGAGTTGGCGAGCTGCAGAGAAGCGGATATGCCTGCGATCCCGCCGCCAATGACGAGAGCGTCCTTCGACATCGAGATTTCGACCGGGGACAGTTCCTCCAGGAGACCCGCTCGTCTGACACCACCCCTGACGAGGTCCCTGGCCTTCCTGGTCGCCTCAGCCTTATCCTTGTGGACCCATGAACACTGTTCCCTCAGATTGACCATCTCGAGCACGTAGGGATTGAGACCCGCGTCCTGCAGTGTCTTCCTGAAGGTTCGCTCATGCATCTTCGGGGAGCACGACGCGACGACGACCTTTGTGAGACCCAGTGTCCTTATGTCCTCGGCGATCTGGTTCTGGCCGGGTTCGGAGCAGGTGTAGATGTTGTCCCTGCTGACGACGACGCCTTCAAGGGACTGAGCGTACTCTGCCACAGCCTTGCAGTCGACCGTGCCCGCGATGTTGGTCCCGCAGTGGCAGACATACACCCCGATGCGCTCGTCCTTCGGCTTCTTCTTGTCCTCAGGCATCTTGACGAGCAGAATCGGCTCGGTGGTTATTGGTGCTTTGGGTCGCTCCGCGGCCGCGTGAAGCGTTCCCGGGGTACTGGCGACGATTCCTGCGTCACGCAACTTTATATATGCCAGCCAGGTTATTTAGAAACGCCAAGAGGATGCGCCTGGCCCCGAGCGGCAAGCAGGCACGACCCGGGACGGCGCGCCCGAGAAACCCCCAGACCTTATGACCATCCAGTAGGAGAGGCAGGATGCCGAAGAAGGAACCGACTGAGAATGTGAAGTGTCCGCAATGCGGGCACGAGTCGCCACCGGACTCCCAGGTGTGCGCAAACTGCTCGCAGCCGTTGTCAGTGCAGACATCTCCCACTGAGAGTCATGGCGTCGAGGAGCTCATGGCGGTCCCGGGGATCGGCGACGCGAAGGCCCATGTTCTGTACAAAGCAGGCTACAGGACCGTGAAGGACCTGCAGCAGGCTGACCCGAACGAGCTGGCGGGCGTCAAGGGCATAGGGGACAAACTGGCGGCGAAGATCATCGAGGGGGCGCAGTCCGTATCCAAGCCGAGGGACGAAGGACTCGCGAATTGGCTCTCAGGAGAGGGCGACGGACTATCATCCTGGCTCTCCGGGCGCGAGGGAGAGACGAAGCAGACGGCGGAGGCTGTGAGCCCCGAGCACATCCACGACGATGTCCTCGCCAAATGGCTGTCAGGGACGGAGGACGGATTGGACTCCTGGCTCACGGAGACCACAGTCAAACATGCTGAACAGACGGCCCTTCAGAATCCTCAGGAGATACTCGAGCGCGATGCCGAACTGATCGAGCTGCGCGAATCTCTGAGGAACCTGCTAGAAAGATACGAGGGCGATGGTTTCGACCCGGGAGCGGTCGTCGAGGAGCTCGCAAAGGCGAGGGCTGAGGTCGAGGCCCAGAAGGTCCACAGGAAACAGCTCGAGGAAGAGCTGGAGAACGTGAAACGAGGCAGTATCGCGGTCATCAAGTTCATCAAGAAACAGCAGGGTGGCGGGGCAGAGGCCGGGAACCTCGCGGACCAGCTGGCGACGGAGATGTCCATCCGGGAGAACCTCGAGCTCAAGGTCATGGAGCTCGAGACGATGCTCGCCGGTCTGAGGGACAAGGCGGAGAAGAACATCTCGGCGATGCCGCCTGACATACAGGAGCTGAAGAAACAGGAGCTGGAGCTGACAGAGAAGAAGGCCAAGGTCGATGCGCTTGAGCATCAGCTCAGGGCGAAGGAGGAAGCGCTCAAGGAAGGGCTCATATCCTACACCCAGCCGCCAAGGGAGACGGGCGCGTCCATGGAGCAGCTCGAGGCGACGGCCGCGAAGGAGAAGCAGCTGATGGACGAGATCTACGCGCTCCAGGCACGGCTGTCCCAATCAGACATGAACCTGAAGCACATGGATGAGAGGCTGAAGGTCGCGGAGAGCGGCAAGAAGGGCATGGACCCGGACCTCGTCAAGAAGCTGGACCATGTCCAGCGCATCGAGAAATCGGTCGGCATACGCGAGCAGGAGATCGAGCGGCTGAAGGAGGAACTCCGCATAAGGGAGGACGAGATGACCAAGCTGAAGGAGCCGCTCGCATACAAGGAACAGGAGATGAACAGACGCGAGGACGACCTGATGTACAGGGAGCGGCTGCTCCAGGAAGAGCTGAAGAGGGTCTCCCTGCAGAAGTCGGAGTTCGCATCCACTGACGAAGTCACACTCAAGAAGAGGCTCGAGGAGCTTCAGGCCGAGGTCAACCAGAAGGAAGAGGAGATCAGGAACAAGGAGAAGTACCTCTCGATGAAGGAGGAGGAGCTCAGGGCCAGGGAGCAGGGGCTCATAGGCGAGGAGATAGAGAAACGCGAGCAGGACAGGCTCCTCGAACTCAAGCAGGAGAAGGTCAAGACCGGCACGGCCAGGCTGGACGACCTGCTCCTGGGGGGCATCCCGTTCGGGTCGAACGTGCTCATATACGGCCCTCCGTTCACAGGCAAGGAGGTCCTCATGAATGTGTTCATCGCAGACGGGCTGAAGAAGGGCGTGCCCGCCATCTGGGTCATCACGGAGAAGTCGCCCAAGGAGATCCGGGACGAGATGATGTTCGTCATCTCGGGCTACGAGGAGTACGAGAAGCGCGGGCTGGTCAAGTACATAGATACCTACTCGAGGAGCATGGGGGACGAGTCACAGGACCCGTACACCGAGTACATCGAGGCGCCGACCGACTACGAATCCATCCAGAAGGCCATCGAGACGGCGGCGAAGGATTTCAAGTCGAAGAACGAGTACTACAGGCTGGGCTTCAGATCCATATCGACACTCATAGCGTACCTGGACCCGAACACGGCATTCAGGTTCCTGAGCCCGGTCGTGGGCAGGAGGAAGAGGGACAAGGCGGTCTCGATGTACACCATCGAGAAGGGCGTCCACGGCGAGCAGGAGATTCAGATGCTCGGGTCCCTCATGGACGGCATGATCGAGTTCAAGATCGAGAACCTGAACACGTTCATCAGCATCAAGGGCATCTCCGAGGTCCAGTCTCGCGCGTTCATAAGATACTCCGCGACGAAGTCCGGCCTCAACATCGGGTCCTTCTCGCTGGACCACATCAGATGATGCGCTTCACGCGACTTCCATCGAGGACTTGTGATCCTTCGCCTGGTCCTTCGCCTTCGGCATCTTGGTGTCCTTCTTCATCGCGATCTGGGGAGGGGGCAGAGGCGGCGGGAGGCCGAGGTCGCGGGCGACGACTACGGACGCGGGCATGCAGTTCGCGAATATCGCGCCCAGGATCGGGTTGAAGACCTCTGGGGGAAGTTCCTTCTTGTTGGCCCATTGAGACGCTACCGCCTTCGCGTCGCCATCCCATACGACCTTTCCCTCGATCTTTATCAGCCCGACGCCGACGTAGCTGACCGTGAACGTGAAATCGACCAGCGCATCCTTCTCGGACAGCGCGGAGATGCTGGTGACCGAGGTGTTGTGGTCGACCCTCAGCTGCGGAGGACGCTCTCCCAGCTTCGCGAACCTCTTCGCATCCATTGAGACGAGTTCGAAAGACTTGATGGGCATGTTACATCCCTCTCCGGGACTCGAAGCATGTGCACCGACATGAAGCTATTCCATGAACCAGAGCGACTGGGAGGTGGAAGAACCGAGTGCCGTGGGCCGGACTCGAACCAGCGACTTCAAGATCTTCAGTCTTGCACTCTCCCAACTGAGTTACCACGGCAGTCAGGCGGGAATGGGCAGTTAGGCGGAACTCGGTATTAAACCTTCCTTGGTCGTCGGAGCCCATCGGGACGGGGTTCGTGTCGACACCGCGTCGCGGTTCGTCCCACGATGAAAACGCGTCACCCCCTGGCATGGCCCGTGGCACGTGTATTCGGGACGATAGCAAAGACGACACCTTTAAATATGTACCAGACGCTGATAAGGTTGCTTCAGAAACCCCCTTCGGTGGTAGGATGGATTTGTCACATTTGCGAGTCCGCTATTGTAGAAACTCTGCGGTTGGAAGGATCAAGAAGTCACCGAAGTGGGACGATGAGGGCGTCGCCGCGACTATAGGCACTATCATGTCGCTCCTCGTGTTCCTCACATTCATGGGGATGTTCACGAATCAGTTCGTCCCTGTGTGGATGAGCGACAACGAGAGCGCACACATGGCCAACGCGGTCACGCAGATGATTGGGTTCAAGGCGGACATCGACGGCCTCGTGGCTGATTACTCCAACAGCCTACTGGCGCCTGCCCCCATAGTGGCGCCGATAACCCTCCATGCCTCAGGGATACCCATATTCGCGGAGCCCACGGCAGGCATACTCAAGTTCACGCACGAAACCTCTGCCGCGATGCCATCCCTGAACGTCTCATACGATGACGATGACTACACGCTGGGCCCGACCACTGGCGGTCATGCGGGCGGGTATGTCCACCTCTACGCTCCAAATAGATATTACGTCGAGCAGTATCTCATATACGAAGCCGGCGCGGTGATACTGAATCAGACGGACGGGGAGTTCATCATCTCTGGCCCGCAGTTCTCCGTCAGTGACGTATCGGGCAGCAGGGTCGTGAAACTCACGCAGGTATCCCTGTACGGCCCGAACAAGACCGTGGGCGGCACCGGGACCAAGAGCATAAACGCCGAGATGCTGTACGCGGACACAACGACATTCCGAGCCGATGCCGGAGCTGACCTGACCATATCCATACTGACGCCGCACGGCACCGCGTGGGAATCGTACTTCAACCGCGCACTGAACTCATCTCTGGCGGGCCTCACCTGGACGAGCAATCCACTGACCACAGACTACTCGATTTCCTCCGACGCTTACCCGTACTTGTACTATGGACGGACCATCAGCTACTATGTCGTGACCATACAGATCATGGACGTCCATGTGTTCGACCACACCCATGCGACCATCCAGATGTCGTTAGGCGAGGTATCTTTGTAGGAGGTGATGAAGCTGGCCGAAGCGGAAACCCAGATCAAGCACGACGTGCCCATCAGGGGACCTAAGCAACCCCTGGGCTCGAAGATCTGGCGCGGGTACATCAACGCCCTGAGCAAGCTCAGGTCCGAACCCATGAAGAAGAAGCAGGCGAAGGGCGCCGAGGCCAGGCGTCGCCAGTGGAAGAACGGCAAGGGTTCGCCGTATACAGAGGTGCCGCCCATCACCGACACGAACATCCAGGAGATGGCGTTCTACAGCGTCGTCGAGCCATTCAGCTACATCAGGATCACTTACGACAACGCCGTCAGCGACTACCTTATGACGGTGATCGAGCCGAAGCTCAACGAGTTCGAGCAGGAGTTGCTGGACAAGATCAAGTCGACCTTCGAGATGACCCTCGATTACGAGTGGGAGAAGCTCGACGTCATGGACAAGAAGACCTACCTCGAGAAGAGCGTCGACAGCTACATCAGGTCCAGAGGGATAAGGCTCGAGCCCATCTCCGAGGACAAGATCAAGTACTACATCTCGAGGGACTTCGTCGGGTACGGACCTGTCGACACACTCATACGAGACCCCCATGTCGAAGACGTTTCGTGCGACGGCGTCGGCATACCGCTGTTCCTGTTCCACAGCAAGTTCGAATCCATCAAGACCAGCATCGTGTTCAACGACGAGGACGACCTCAACTCGTTCGTCATATCCCTGGGACAGAGGTGCGGCAAACAGCTCTCAGTGTCGAACCCCATCCTGGACGGAACGACCCCGGAGGGGCACAGGGTCCAGGCAACATATGCCAGGGAGGTCACGACCAGGGGCGCGTCTTTCACGATCAGACGGTTCAAGGAGAAGCCTTTCACACCGGTCGAGCTGATCAAATACGGCACCGCCTCGCCCGAGATAGTCGCCTACCTGTGGCTCAGTGTCGAGCACGGCGAATCGGCCATCATCGCGGGCGGAACGGCCAGCGGCAAGACGGCGACGCTGAACGCGATGGCGCTCTTCATCCCACCTGGCGCGAAGGTCGTCACGATGGAGGACACGAGGGAGATCAACCTCCCGCACGAGAACTGGATTCCCGGCGTCGCGAGAGTCGGCTTCACCGGCACCGGAGTCGGCGAGGTCACGATGTTCGAGCTCCTGAGAGAAAGCTTTAGGCAGAACCCTGACTATCTCATAGTCGGGGAAATCCGAGGCAAGGAAGCGTACGTCATGTTCCAGGGCATGGCGTCCGGACACCCGTCCATAAGCACCATGCACGCCGGCGGCGTCGAGGACTTGATGAAGAGGCTTCAGACGAAGCCGATAAACCTGTCCGTCGGGCTCATAGAGAGCCTGGACATGGTGATAGTCATGGTCCACTCGAGGGAGAAGGGAAAATCGGCAAGGCGGGTGAAGGAGATAGTCGAGATAGAGAGCATCGACATAAACAGCGGAGCTCCCCTGACTACAAAGTCATTCGTATGGATACCTGCCGACGACAGCTACGAGTACAGGACGAACTCGTGGCTGCTGAACAAGGTGTCGACAGAAAAGGGCATACCGATGAACGTCGTGATAAGGGAGATAGCGAAAAGAAAGAAATTCCTCTCATGGCTCTACGAGAACAACATAACCAACATGAAGGAGCTCTCGAGATACACGTCGCTGTACCACAGGAGCCCGGAAAAGACGGCAAGACTGATGGCAGGCGAGAAGCTCGGGGAAGACGAGCTATAAGGTGAACGCCAGTGAGCTATGCTGTTGGTCTTGAATGCGCCCATGAAACCCACGCCTTTAGGTGCGGGATATTAGGGGCATATCATATGTTTTTCTTTTACAGCACAAGCATTTGTTTGCAAATGCTGTACGGCAAGAGCTTTGCTCTTGTTTGTAGGGCTTTTCTTTTTGCAAAAGAAAGGGGTTAATCATGAATAAAATTCCATCCGGCATAC
>DUKU01000124.1:3947-5182 GCA_013329135.1 Thermoplasmata archaeon | reverse complement strand
CATCTCGCCCAGGCCCTTGTACCTCTGGATCTCGGTGCCCTGGCCCATCGCCAGAACCGTCTCCGAGAGCTCCTTGTCCGAGAACACGTATGTCTCGGTCTTGCCTTTCTTCACCCTGTACAACGGCGGTTGGGCGATGTACACGTAGCCCGCCCGGATGAGCGGCTCCATGTGCCTGTAGAAGAACGTCAGCAGGAGCGTGCGGATGTGGGCGCCGTCCACGTCCGCATCCGTCATGATGCATATCCTGTGATACCTGGCCTTGGTGATGTCGAACTCGGAGTCGAAGCCCGTCCCCAGAGCCGTGAGGATGGTCCTGATCTCCGCATTCTTGAGCATCTTGTCGAGGCGTGCCTTCTCCACGTTGAGGATCTTGCCCCTGAGCGGGAGGATCGCCTGGAACGTGCGGTCCCTAGCCTGTTTCGCGCTGCCGCCCGCGGAGTCGCCCTCGACCAGGAACAGCTCGCACTTGGACGGGTCCTTCTCCGAGCAGTCGGCCAGCTTGCCCGGGAGGTTCCCGATGTCCAGCAGACCCTTGCGCCTCGTGAGCTCCCTCGCCTTCCTCGCGGCCTCCCTGGCCTGTGACGCCAGCACGGCCTTGCTGATGCAGGCCTGGGCGACCTTCGGGTTCTCCTCGAGGAACTCGAACAGCTTCTCGCTGACCTTACTCTCGACCACGCCTCTGATATCGCTGTTGCCGAGCTTGGTCTTCGTCTGGCCTTCGAACTGCGGCTCCGGGAGCCTGACGCTTATCACAGCCGTCAGGCCCTCCCTGGCGTCCTCGCCCGCCAGCGCTTCGCCGTTGGGTTTCAGGAAGCCGTACTTCTTCGCGTAGTCGTTGATGGTCCTGGTCAGCGCAGACCGGAAGCCGACCATGTGGGTGCCGCCCTCGATGGTGTTTATGTTGTTGGCGAACGTGTGGATGTTCTCTGAGTAGCTGTCGGTGTACTGCATCGCCAGCTCGACAGTGACGGCGTCCCTCTCGACGTTGAGGTAAATGGGCTTCTCGTGCAGGCAGGCCTTGCTCCTGTTGATGTACTGCACGAACTCGACGATCCCGCCATCGAACCTGTATGTGTTCGACTGGGACGACTTCGGTTCTGATATGGAAAGCTTCAGGCCCTTGTTGAGGAACGCGATCTCCCTGAACCTGTTCGAGAGCGTCTCGTAGCTGAGGTCGACGGTCTCGAATATCTGAACGTCCGGTTTGAACGAGACGATGGTACCGGTGTCCG
>DUKU01000124.1:0-3764 GCA_013329135.1 Thermoplasmata archaeon | reverse complement strand
ACCTTGCCCTTCCTCTTGACCCTGACCTCTAGCCATTCGGAGAGAGCGTTGACGACGCTCAGGCCGACACCGTGGAGGCCTCCCGAGACCTTGTATGTCTTCCTGTCGAACTTGCCACCGGAGTGGAGCTTCGTGAGGACGAGGTCGAGCGTGTCCTCCTTGTACTTCTTGTGGGCGCCGACCGGGATGCCCCTGCCATCGTCCTCGACCGTGACGCTGCCGTCATCGTTCAGGACCACGGTAATCGTGGTGCAGAAGCCGGCCATGGCCTCGTCGATACTGTTGTCGACGACCTCGTAGACGAGGTGGTGGAGGCCATAGACGTCCGTGCTGCCGATGTACATGCTCGGCCTCTTTCGAACGGCCTCCAAACCCTCGAGGACCTGAATCCTCTCCGTGTCGTACGCGCTGTCATCCACTGGCTTGTCCATGAAATCCCTGTCTCCATGAGGCGGGCTCGCAAACCCATGATTCGCTAACGCATCCCATCCGCCCTTACGGCGCTTTTTCGGGTGTGTTTCCTCTTTAATGGAACCGGCATATATAAAATCTTTGAGAATACCATCTGGCTACCCCTGAAAACACCCCTCCGTTTCCACTGGACCTTTTCGCCGATTCTGCGGCTCCGATTCCATGGGAAATGTCGGCATATGACGATTGTGCCGCCGAGCCTCTTCCATACTGCGGTCCCGACACCAGCATGGCACGCCTCAGGCCAAGTCGGGCGACGGCTACGCCCTTCTCCCAGCCAGACGTCTCGGGGAGACGCGACCGACGTGGTCGCTCAATCAAAGACTTTATACTGTCGAGGCATTTGGTATCGAAGGTATCTGATGGCAGGGAAGAGGAGCAAGGGTTTTCCAGTGGAAATCAAGGGGGCCTCGAAAGCCGAGGGAATCGAGCCAGACAAGCTCATGAAGCTCGTCAAGGCTGGAAGGGTCGTAATACCTTCGAACCCCCGACACAAGCGCCTCACCTATGTCGGCATAGGCGAGGGGCTGAGGGTCAAGGTCAACGCGAACATAGGGACCTCCAAGGACCACGTCGATGTCGACGAGGAGATCGAGAAGGTGAAGGTGGCCGTCAGGTTCGGAGCCGATGCGATCATGGACCTCAGCACCGGCGGAGACCTGCGGGCCATAAGGAGACGCGTCATGACAGAGTGCCGCATGCCGGTCGGCACAGTGCCCATCTACGAGGCGCTCTGCAGGACCGCTGGCAAGGGAGGAGTCCGGGCGCTCAGCTCTGACGACATGTTCAAAGCGATAGAGACCCAGGCCAAAGACGGCGTGGACTTCATGACCGTCCATTGCGGGGTCACGACCAACACCGCCGCATCCCTCATGAGGCACAAGAGGGTCACGGGTGTTGTCTCCCGCGGCGGGGCCATACTCGTGGCGTGGATGCGCGACCACGGGCAGGAGAATCCATTGTACAAGGACTACGACCACCTCCTGGACCTCGCCAAGGAGCATGGGTTCACCTTGAGCCTTGGCGACGGGCTCAGGCCCGGGTGCACCGCCGACGCGACCGATGTCCCCCAGCTGCACGAGCTGATCGTGCTCGGGAAGCTCGTCGAGAGGGCCAGGAAGGCCGGCGTGCAGGCGATGGTGGAGGGGCCGGGGCATGTGCCGATGAACCAGATCGAGGCGAACGTGCGCATAGAGAAGACCGTGTGCAAGGGCGCCCCGTTCTATGTCCTAGGGCCCCTGGTCTGCGACGTCGCGGCGGGATATGATCACATCACGGGCGCTATCGGCGGCGCGATCGCCGCGTACCATGGCGCTGACTTCCTCTGCTATGTGACACCCTCGGAACACCTGTCCCTGCCTACGGCCGAGGACGTGAGGCAGGGCGTCATAGCCAGCAGGATCGCGGCCCACGCCGCCGACCTCGCGAGAGGGAGGGGGACGCAGTGGGACAGACGCATGTCAGAGGCACGGAAGGCCTTCGACTGGGAGACCATGTTCGAGCTCTCCCTCGACCCTGAGAGGGCGAAGGCCATCAGGGACCACAGGAGGTCCAAGAGCCCCAACGTGTGCTCGATGTGCGGTGACCTGTGCGCGATGAAGATGGTCGATCGGATGCTCTCCGAATGACGCTCAGAAATTGATGCCGATCGGCAGGCGCACGAATACGCCGACGAGCAGGGACACGATGCCTGCAGCCACCGCTGCCAAGACCGCACAAAGGGCCGAGGAGCCCGTCGTCACATCGTTGGCCATGCCGACCGCCTTGCTGACGACCCACAGGAGCCACGCTATGCCCGCGACCGCGATCGCGAGCAGCGTGGCACCGTAGACGATCGCCCTTTCCATCTCGGCGTCGGTCCAGTGCTGCACGCGGTCCAGGTTCAGCCCCTCGAACCCCGCGGTGAAAACGGCCAGCAGGGCGACGGTCAGAAGGACGAACCACGGATAGCAGTATGATACGAGCGTGATGGTGGAACCCTTGTCACCCCGGCCACCGAACACCTCGCGCGATGCCATGGACGCCACTATCCCGAACACGAGCAGCGATATGACGGTCACGATCGTGCCCGCGACCCCCTGCAGGGCGAACCCGAGCGCGTCCGTAGCGCTGTAGCCTATCACCTCGGCCATGCTCTCGGTGACGATCACACTGACTACGTTCGATAACACGGCGAAAGCGACGACTATGATCAGGGCGTGCTTCAGGTCCGAGCACGAGTACAGGCGCGATAGCGCCTTCGTCGGGGAATAAGCGACCCGGAGCATCTCGCCGAGGCAGAACCGAGGGGGCTGCTCCTTCGGCTTGGCGTACAACCACGCGTACAGGCTCCTGCGCGCGTGCGTCTGCCCCGACTCGACGAAGCCCGGGGGAGGCAACTGCTGCACCGAACCAGGCGGGACGTCCTGGATGATGGACGCGCCACAGCGGGGACAGGTCGTGGTGCCCTTTGCGTTCCCATGGACATGCAGATATCCAGAGGTCAGGAGTCCGCATGACGGGCACTTGATGCTGTTGACGAAGACCACCGACCCTGCGGACATGCGCCCGCCCATCGACTACTCTGCATATTATTATTGTTCCAAGAACGGAGGATGGAGCCACTGGAGGGTCTCGAACCCCCGGCCTGCGGTTTACGAAACCGCCGCTCTCTAGCGGCGCGTGCGGAAGCGCACGCGCAACCGCTGAGCTACAGTGGCGCCTAGGCAGGTTGGGAAGATGGTTTCTATAGTTAAGCCTTTGGACAACGCGGGACGGCCCGCCGGATGTTCCAGGTGCCCGGTGAAGGGACAAGGGTTTTTAGGCTTCGACCGTATTCACAACACAGACCCAGATATGGCCACGGACCTCCGCATACCAGAGGGCATCGTAGTGCGAACGGCCAAGGGCGGCCCTGATTCTCTGAAGGGCATCCTGGCTGACCTGAAGCAGTACAGCTTCACGGGATACCTCAAGGTCACGCTCGAGAAGCCGTTCATGACATCCACAGGATACATCGTCGTGGAGCAAGGCACCCCCGTGATGGCGATCTACGAGTTCGAGAAGTCGAAACCCAGGGAACTGAGGAGGATCTACACGGGCGAGAAGTCGCTCAGGTTCATACTGGAAGACTCGCAGGACAAGGCATCCAACATCGAGCTGCACAGCCGGGTCCCGAGAGAGGAGTTCGAGAGACGCTTCCCCGACTCGTACATAGCTAGCGCACCAACGCAGAAGCCCCCTGCGAGAAAGCTCGTGGAGGAAACCGAAGTCGATGCCGAGGTCGACCCCAACATCGAAAGGATCGAGGAATG
>DUKU01000151.1 GCA_013329135.1 Thermoplasmata archaeon | reverse complement strand
GTGGTCTTGCCAGAACCGTTCGGTCCAATCATGCCGTAGAGCGTGCCCCTGCGGATGGACAGGTCCAGGTCATCCACGGCGACTAGCCCATCGAACTCCTTCCTGAGCTTCTCCGCGACCACGGAGCCCTCTCCGTCCTCGAATCCAGACCTGCTGCCCGCTGCGACATCTTTGCTCTTCATGCGCTTCCACCTTCCCCTGCTGGCCTGAGCCCGTCAAGGAATATCGACACGAAGCCTCTCACGAGCCGCTCGTCCCTCTCAGGGTCGTCCGCGGACCCCTGGAGCAGATAGGTCGTGAGGAAGTACGCCTGCACCATGCCGATCATCGACCTTGCCGCCAGTTCGGGCTCCATCCGCCTCAACCTGCCGGCATCCATCTGTTGCTCGAGCATCGAGGCGAGGAAGTCGACCGCCCTCTGCATCGGCACCTCTCCAAGGATCCTCCTGGCCTTCGGTTGCCTCCAGACGTCGCTCAGCATCACCATGAAGATGTGCCTGTTGGCCTTGAGTATGGCCAGCACGGTCGAGGCGTTCCGGAACATCATCTCATCGAGGGGCGCTTCCATGTCGAATTCGACCGACCTCATGATTGATGGGACGAGGGACCTCTCGGCGAACATGGACGTGTACAAGCCCTGCTTCGACCGGAATATCCTGAAGACGGTTACCTCGTTGACCCCGGCCCTCTTGGCGATGTTCTTGGTCGTGGTCGCGACGAAGCCCTTGGTGCCGAACAGCTCGAGCGCGGCATCCAGTATGCGCTCCCTCGTGTCGCGGTTTGCGCCGGCTCTCCCCGGAACCCTGCCCGTCATGCATGCAAGTAAGTACTTGCATACAAATAAGACTTACTGACACACGGCCGCGCGCCATCGGGCCCGGATGACGGCTCAGTGGACGCCAGTGATTATCTCGCGCGAACTCGGCCAGCTGAACGATTATATATGTACTGAAACATGTAGAAGTTCGTTCTTGATGCCCCCTAGAAACTACATACTCAAGGTCTGTCTTCTGGGCGACGGCGCTGTCGGCAAGACGAGCCTGGTGCACAGGTTCGTCTACGATGCATTCGACGACAAGTACATCATGTCCTTCGGGACGAAGGTCTCGAAGAAGACGGTCGAGTTGGCGGACGCGCGCGTGGACCTCTTGATCTGGGACATCCTGGGACAGAAGACCCACGAATCGCTTCACAGCGCATACTATCGTGGGGCCGTGGGCGCGGTGGCCGTGTGCGACTTCACCCGGAGGCCGACCCTGGATTCGCTGGCTTCGTGGGTGTCGGGCTTCAGGGGTGTCGTTGGCGAAGTGCCCGTGCTCCTGCTAGCCAACAAGAGCGACCTGCCCAGGTCGTTCGACGTAGAAGATGTGCGCGTGTTCGGGTCATCCATAGGCTGCGAGGTCCTCGAGACGAGCGCCAAGACGGGCGCCAACGTCGAGACGGCATTCTCCCGGCTCACGACCCAGATGCTGGAGGCGGGCAAGTGAGGCAGATACCGTTCTTCGTCATGCCTGGCATCGCCCTCTCGCACCTTCGGGAAGAACTCGAGATAGTCGAGGGGGAGCACAGGGCCAAGCTTATGCTATACCGGTACGGCCAGAGATGCGGCCGCGCCCTTGTCGAGAGCTACGGCCTCTCGTGCGGGTCGATCAGCGAGGTCAGGGCTATCATCGAGCCGATCTGGATGGAGGCCGGTCTCAGCAGGATGACGGTGGAGTCCGCGGAGGATGCGGACATGGTCGTGAACCTGCAGGAGTCCGTCGAGGCGAAGGAGGGGAAGACTTGCGACTTCGCAAGAGGCTACCTCTCCGGGATCGTGTCCGAGCTCACGGACAAGAGGTTCGAGGTCGATGAGGTCGAGTGCGCCAGCGAGGGGTACCTCGCCTGCGTCCTCCAGGCGTACGAGGTCGTGGACACCCTCAAGCCTTCGAACAAGGAGGAGGTGGAGACGGCCAGGAAGTACAACCTCGAGTCCGGCTACTCCTACCTCATCAAGGAGGAGATCCCTGACCAGGCCTTCGACATCTTCGTGGACACCGCCAAGCACGGCATACCGAGCCTGTGCGTCACGAGAGAGTACCCGGAGAAGGTCAAGGAACGGTATTCCCTCAAAGGCATCCCGTTCCTGTGGCTCTCGATGGACCAGGAGAAGGCCTATTCCAGGGAGCCGTCGAACATCGCGCTCCTGTACTCAGACATGAAGACGTTCATCACCGAGAACACGAGCTGCGTGGTGCTCCTGTCCGGCATCGAGTACCTGATATCCCAGAATGGCTTCCAGAAGGTGCTGAAGCTGCTCCAGCACCTCAACGACAAGGTGGCGGTGACGGATTCCACCCTCCTTGTGCCCATCAGTCCGCTCACCATCTCGGAGCCTGAACTCAAGATGCTCGAGAAGGAGATGCGGTCCTTCTGAGAATGGGGGTCGTGCAACTGCCATGAAGTACGCCGTCATCATCTGTCCGAAGTGCGGGAAGGCGAAGGGCGTGGAGGCCGAGCGCAAGACCACGACCTGTCCGTGCGGGAGGGAGATCACCTTGTCGCGCACCAAGTTCCTATTCGAATCCAACTCTCCGTCGGAGCTCGCGAGCGCCGTCGCCGAAGCGAACGAGCAGCTAGGGGAGGGGACGAAGCCGAAGGCCCGCAGGAAGTCGTCCCCGAAGGACCCTTATGTGGGCGTGGCAGAGCGCGCGCGCGCCATCAAGGACCCGCTCGAGCGCATGCGCGTGATAGCCTCTGAGCTCACCGTGATGCACGGCGAGTTCGGCTATGATGACATGAAGAGGATTGCATCGCTCGTCGGCAGGGAATCACCCGAGGACATGATCGCGAGACTGCAGGAGCACAGCCTCATCTACGAGACATCGGAAGGCACCTACAGGTCCGTGTGAGCCCTCACTTCTTGACCTTCCTCGCCTTCTTCGTGTAGCCCTTGAGTGAGTCCTGGACCAGCACCGGGAGCGACAGTCTGTACACTTTGACGTAGGCGTACACCACGACCGCCGAGGCCGCGATCAGCCCCACGAAGTTGAGTGGAGGTTCGAAGATGTCGAACATGAAGAACGGCACCATGAGCAGGTTGTAGGCTATGTGGACCAGCATCGCCTCCGCGAGGTACGGGTTCACCTCTCCGCGCGCGACCCCGATGCCGATGAACGTCGTAGTCGCGCCATGGAGCAGCACGAGCTGAACGCCCAGGAGCGAGAACGCTATCATCTCGACTGCGGTGACGGTCTCCAGGGAGGCTGCGCTCGCGTAGATGGTCGCGAATGTGAATGTCGAGGATATGCCCAGGCCCATCGCGAGCCCGTAGAACGCGGTGTCGATCTTCCTCTGGAAGCGCGGGAAGTTCAGGATGATGAGCTTCATCAGGCATTCCATGGCCGCGAAGCCGAGGATGAGCAGTATGAGCGTCTCGTTGGACGACACCGTCTGGCCCCAGGACTCGAACGCGAACAGGACCATGCCGAGCACTATGCCGAGGGCGAAGAACGCGAACAACTTCCGGTCGTCGAAGAAGGGTTTCTGGACTGCCGGATACGTGTAGTCCTTCAACGTGAAGAACATCAGGGCTAGGGCGGGGGCGAACCCCGCAACTGCGCTGACGATAGTCAACAGGTCTGCCATCTGCGGGGCCCTGTAGTATGCCGACGTTGATAACTTTATAGGAAGTCATGGGCGTTCAGGATACCGGTGAGAACTATGACGAAGTGTTCGAGATGTGGCATCGAGATCGGCGTAGCGGCGATGTGTCCGACATGCGGCGCACAGCCGAGCCAGAGCGTGTTCGACAAAGGCGTCACGAAGACGGCTCATGTCACCGGCAAGGTCATCGGGAAGAGCGTGGACGTGACCGAGACCGTCGTGAGGGAGACGAAGCCGGTGTTCAAGAAGGCCTTCGACCTTGGCAAGAGGGGCGTCGTCAAGGCCAAGGACAAGACGAAGGAAGTCGCGAAGGACCTGCAGGACAAGTGACCACAGGTCACTTCTTCCGTCGTCCCGCCTTCCCTTTCTGCCTCAGCTTGCCGAAGTCGTCCGCCAGCTTGTCGAAGTAGTGCGCGACGACGCAACTCTCAGTGCACGCGCCGCACCTGGTGCAGAGCTTCTCGTCGACAGCTATGCCTCCCTCGACCTTGATCGCGCCAACAGGACATGCCCTGACGCATATGCCGCACTTGGCGCACATGTTCGCGCGGAGCACAGCCCTCGCGACCCCGTCGAAGAGTTCCAGAGCGTCCTCCGGGCTGGCCGCCACAGTGCTGACCTGGCCGCCTGCGAACGCCTTGCCCGACCCCTTTGCCGTCTTCACGATGACGACCCCGAACTCCTCGTTCGGCGTCACGTCCCCGAAGGTCTTCAGCATCTCCGAGGTCTGGGACAACGGTCTGGCCTCGGGCAGGGAAATCACCGCGTCCACGGAGTACCCTCCAGCGGTGCACGGGCTGACGCCCTTGATGACTTTGAGCGCGAGCGAGTCTGCCCTCCTGGGCGAGACCTTCATCCCCAGCTTGTCAGCGAGCTCCTTCATCTTTGGCGGCAGCTCCTTCCAGCGCCAGAAGCCGTAGGTCACGAACTCCTTCGGGAGGGAGTTCTCCTCTGCCCACGCGTCCAGCTTGGCATTCCACGCGCGTGAGAGCTCGGGGCTCAATCTCGATATCTCCGCGCTCTCGCTCGCGAGGGATGATGGGCACATCCAGCATCCGACCCTCTCGATGTCCTCATCGTAGAGCTGGTTGTACGGCAGCTTCCCTGATATGATGTGGATCCAGACATCCAGGGCGGTCCACTCCCTTATCGGATTGACGATCACCTGCCCTGGGACGAACGGGTTCTCCTCGATGAGTTCTATCCCCGCCCTGGAGAACGACTCCAGGCGCCTGTTCCCCTCGACGGTGAGCGTCCCTCCAGGGAACTGCTCCTCGATGAGCTTCGCCGCGGGTGCGAGCTTGCAGACCTTGCAGCACCATCTGAAGTCCTTCGCGGGCGGGCCGAACGATGGCATGTTCTCTTCGAAGGCGTCCTCGGCCTTGGCGACCATCAGCTTCAGCCACTGCGACTCCGCGAACTGCTTGACATATTCGCGTGTCGTCGGGTGCTCGAGACCAGTGTCCACGAACACCGTCGTGAAATCGTTCGTCACGGCCCTCACAAGGTCCAGGACGACAAGGCTGTCCTTGCCCCCGCTGAACGAGACTGAGAGCGGCAGCGGATGCTTCTCCATCGCCTCCTTGATCTCGTGCTCGGCCTTCGCCTTCTTGGCGGCGAGATAATGCTGGTTCGCCCTGACAACGGCTCTCGTCCAGGCCTTCTTCCCTGGGACGATCGGGTCAGCCCTGGCGAAATCCCTGACCTTTATCCCCTTGTCGGATGTCCGGAGCTGCGCGGCGTCCACCTTGGCCGACCCGCACCCGATGAACCTCCCCATGCGGAGGACGACCTCGTCCCCGGCCCTTATCCCGGGGTCATATGATTGGATCGAATCGGGCTCCACGTGTTTCCCCTTCATGTGCCCGTCCGCCCTGCTAAGGACCACGGTCTTCTTGGAGTCCAGGGCCGCGAGCATCCTCGCCCCGTCGAGTCTGAGCGTGAGTTTGTAGTCCCGCGCTTCGAGGTCGTACCACAGATTCGCGATCCTCCTGCCGTCTATGATGACCTCTTCCGCGCGGTCCTCGCCCGAGGTCTTGTTCAGCAGGACGACCTCGGGGATGAGCTGCTGTACCCCGAACTGCCTGAGGAAGAGGAACCTGAGCCTCCTCTTCGACCCTTCGAGGGCGATCCTGACCTCTCCAGGCGGGAGGAGTTCCACGCTCCTGCAGTCCCCTCCGCACTTGCCGCAGCTCCTGCCGATGACGGGCGCGTTGCATGTGTCGCACCAGAAGAGCTGTGTCTGGACCTCGTGACTGTGATGCATGACGGCCGTGCTATGACGGAGGCATATAATTAATGTGTGCGCCTGTCGGCATCCTAGCTCCAGGCGTCACTTGATAAGATATTTCTATGCGTTCGAGGTCACCGGGGCCATGCCTATCGGCAGGGATGGAGACTACACCCTCGTGGAGCCGCAATACACGTACAGCTACTCGCTGGGCCCACACGGCACGCTCTCTCCGAGGAGGGAACGGTTCTTCGGGAAGATCGAGCTCAGGCACATAGCCATCGCGGTCGCTGTCCTCATAGGTGCCTTCACGATGATCCTCTGGGACGGGGACAGCGCATCCCTGCCGGGCGCGCTCGGCCTTGCGACGCTCGCGGTCGTCCTGGGCTTCTTCCTGCACGAGATGGCCCACAAGATCATGGCGAAGAGGTACGGATGCTGGGCCGAGTTCAGGGCTTATTACGGAGGACTCATGCTCGCTCTGGTCATGTCCTTCTTCGGGTTCCTGTTCGCTGCCCCGGGCGCGGTGTACATCTCGGGCAACGTGTCGAAGGAGCAGAACGGCAAGATCAGCATCGCCGGGCCGGCGACCAACATCGCGGTCGCGCTCGTGTGCCTGCCGTTCGCGGTGACAGAGTCCTTCCCATCGATAGTCTCCACGATCGCCACTGGCCTGTTCTTCCTCAACTCGTTCCTCGCGGTCTTCAACATGGTCCCGATCCCGCCTCTGGACGGCTCAAAAGTGTGGGCATGGAACAAGCCGCTCTATGTGGTGTCCATGGCCGCGGCGGTGTCACTGCTTGCCGTTGCTTGGCTGTGAGGCTTCACTGGATGGGGCGCACTCCTCATCGAGGAACGCCGGGTACCTCAGCTTGTAGATGATGCTGCCGTCCCAGTCGAACATCTTCCCAGGGTTCATGATGTTCTTCGGGTCGAGCGCCTTCTTGATCGCCTTCATCGCCCCGATGGAGTCCGCCCGCTCTATCTTCATGTAAGGTGCCTTCGTGATGGAGACACCGTGCTCCCCGGTGACCGTCCCGCCGAGCTCGAGGACCTTGTCGAAGATCTCCCCCACGGCCTTCTCGCCGGCCCTCCAGCTCTCCTTCGAGTACGGCTCGACCAGCATCTTCGTGTGCAGGTTCCCGTCGGCCGAGTGGCCGTATGTGCCGATGACGACCCCGTGCTTCTTCGCGATGTCCTGGAACGCCACGACCGCCTGAGGTATCTTGGATATCGGGACGGACATGTCGTCCGCGAGCGCCACGGACACGAACTTCTCGCCGTACCTGCTGAGGGAGGGCATGATGGCCTTCCTTGCGAATGTCCATTCGTCTATCCTCTTCTTGTCCCTGGACTTCTCGGTCGAGACCGCCCCGCTCTTCCGGCAGATATCCTCCACAGTGGCCATCTCCTCGTCCACTGCCAGAGGATGGCCGTCGACCTCGATCATGCAGAGGGCCTCGCAGTCCGGGAGCCCGATGTTCATGCATTTGTTGACGGCCTTGATGCAGACGGAGTCCATGAGCTCTATCGCAGATGGCAGGAGCGGCTTCGCGATGATGTTCGAGACGCACTGACCAGCGTCCTTGAGCGAGTTGAAGGCAGCAACCGTCATGCCAGAGGCCTTCGGTTTCACGGTGTATCTCATGGTGATCTCAGTGATGACGCCCAGGGTGCCCTCGCTGCCGACCATCAGCCTGTCCAGCTGGTACCCCGAGGAGTTCTTGAGCGTGCGTGTGCCCGTGTGGATGATCTCTCCCGTGGGCAGCACGACCTCGAGCCCGAGCACGTAGTCCCTCGTCGCGCCATACTTGATGGCCCTCATGCCGGACGCGTTAGTCGCGACCATGCCGCCGATGGTGCATGCCTCGCCGCTCCCGGGAGTAGCCGGGAACCAGAACCCGCGCTTCCCGAGCTCCGCGTTCAGCTTGTCGTAGATGACACCTGGCTCGACGATGCAGTACAGGTCCTCGACGCTTATGACCTTGATCTTGTTCATGTAGGTCATGTCGATGATGATGCCGCCCTTGACAGGCACCGTGTGGCCGCACATCGCGGTCCCCGCGCCCCTGGGTACGATGGGCGTCCTGGTCCTGTTCGCAAGCTTCACGATCTCCGACACCTCCTGGGCGTTCGCGGGCTTCACGACAGCGTCGGGGGTCACATGGTGTATGGACGCGTCGAAGCCGTAGACATAGAGGTCCGCCGTCTTCGTGGACATGCGCTCCTTGCCTACAATCTTCTCCAGCTCCCCTACTACCATGCGCTTCATGTGGACCAGGTGGTCAAGTGTCCCGCCTGGATAAAATGATTTTCACACACGGATGATGGGCCGGACCCGCTTGGTCCATGCCTTCGGACAAGGTCAGGAAACGATAAGTACACCTTGGCAGATGCTTCGGCCGGTACCATGCTGAAGCTCATAATATTCGGCCCGCCCAGCGCTGGAAAGGGCACTCAGGCCCAGAGGCTGTCGAAGGAGTACGGGTTGCCCCAGGTCTCTACGGGGGATCTGCTCAGGGAGGCTGTCGCGAAACAGACGCCCCTGGGAGTGAAGATCAAGTCCTACTTGGACACGGGCAAGCTCGGCCCTGACGACCTCATCGTGCAGCTCATCAAGGACCGCGTCTCCAAGCCGGACTGCTCGAAGGGGTATCTCCTCGACGGCTTCCCCAGGACCATGGGGCAGGCAAAGGAGCTCGACAAGATGACGGACATCGACCTCGTCCTCAACATCGTGGTCGACCTCGAATCCCTGGTCGAGCGCGCCGTGGGCCGCAGGATCTGCAAGAAGTGCAATGCGGTCTACAACGTCACGTCCAACCGGCCCAAGAAGACAGGCGTGTGTGACAAGTGCGGCGGCGACCTGATACAGAGGGACGACGACAAGGAAGCGACCGTGAGGAACAGGCTCAAGGTGTACCAGGAGCAGACCGCGCCCCTCATCGAGCACTTCAAGACGAAGGGCAACATCGTCGACATCGACGGGTCGAAGGGCATCGAGGGCGTCTACTCACAGATGACTGCGGCGATAAGGCCGCTCAAGAAGTGACGTGGCCTCCCGGCGAGGCCCCTTCGTGTCCTTTCTAACTTCTTATATACAGGGACCTGAATAGCGCTATCCACATCGAAGCCCCGTAGTGTAGCGGTCAATCATGCGGGACTCTGGATTGCATATCTTGCAAGGAGAGATTCTGCGACGGAGGTTCGAATCCTCCCGGGGCTACTTCCCTCTCATCTCTTACCCTTCGAGCCCCTGTACTCGTCCGCTTTGAAGAACTCGAGCATGGCGGGGTCCCTCTGGAGCGTATCCTTCCACCAAGCGGCCCTGATCTTCGGGTTCAGTTTCGATGCCGCTGAGACATACTGTTTGAATCTCCTCTCTGCGGTGTCGACGACTCCGAAGTCGTCGAGCCGCGTCATCCCATCCCTGTCTTTCATGACGCCCCTCGAACTGTAATAGCCGCGTGGGCTTAGAAACCTTGCGCGTCAAGCGCATCGTTGACCAAAGCGTCCACGAACTGTATACGTTCGTTCTCCCTCGGGACGTACATCAGCTTGAAACTGCGGAAGACCGACGACTCCGACCTGACCGCGTCCACCAACGGCCTCAGATGTTCCTTCTTCACCTGGTACACGCCGTTCACCTGCCTCACCATGAGCTCGCTGTCTGAGTGGAACCTGACATCCCCGCGCGTGATCTCCTTGGCGCGCTGGACCGCCCATATCAACGCTTCGTATTCAGCCTCGTTGTTCGTGCGTCTGCCGATCGCTCTCGCATCCTTCTCCAGGAGCCTCCCGTCGGGCCCGAACATCGCATAGCCTGAGCCGGCCGGCCCAGGGTTGCCCCTGGCAGCGCCATCCGTGTACACGAAGAGATCCGCTCGGACAACCACGAGTCATCGACCGCCGTTCGTCGAGCGTATGGCACGGCCTGAATAAGAATCTGCGTCCCGTCATCCCCGGGACAATAACTAGAAATACGGACTGCCGTTTCATTCCGTCGGGGGAGCAAGGCAGTGGGACGAGCGGCCACGCCGATGATGGAGCAGTATTTCCGGATCAAGGAGCAGCACAAGGACTGTCTGCTGTTCTTCCGTCTGGGCGACTTCTACGAGATGTTCGGCGAGGACGCGGTCACGGGCGCGAAGGAGCTCGAGATCACGCTCACATCGAGGGACAGGGGCAAGAAGGAGCGGATACCCTTGTGCGGCGTCCCTTGGCACGCCCTCGATACCTATCTACCCAAGCTCCTGAACAAGGGATACAAGGTCGCGATATGCGAGCAGATGCAGGATCCCAGGTACACTAAGGGGCTCGTCGACAGGGATGTCGTGAGGATCGTGACCCCGGGCACGGTCATCGAGGGTTCGGTCCTCGACAGCAAGACGAACAACTACCTCATGTCCATCGCTCGGTCCGGGGACAGGTTCGGCCTCTCCTTCGCGGACATATCCACGGGCGAGTTCATCACGACCGAGCTGGGCCCTGAGGATTCCGAGTCGAGGGTCCTGACGGAGTTCTCCCAGAGGTCGCCCAAGGAGGTCCTCTACGGCGACGGCCTGGGGGCAGGCCATCTCGTGGACGAGATCACCATGTCCGGAGCAGCCATGACCCGGCTCGACGACATGGCTTTCGTGAAGGAGGCTTCAGAGTCGGTCATCAAGAGGCACTTCAGGATCAAGTCTCTCGACGGCCTCGGCCTCTCGGACAAGCCGCTGGCCGTGTCAAGCGCGGGTGCCGTCCTGCGCTACCTCGAGACCACACAAAAACGCAGCCTCGACTTCCTCAGCATGCCCCGATACTATTCCACGTCGGACAAGCTCGTCCTCGATCAGACGACGCTCAGGAACCTCGAGGTCCTTAGGAACGTCAGGGACGGACGGCAGGAGGGCACGCTCGTGGAGGTGCTGGACCGCCCGCTCACGCCGATGGGTTCCCGCCTGCTCAAGGCGTGGGTCACTGAGCCTCTCATGGACGTCGCGGAGATAGACAGGCGCCTTGACGCGGTCGAGGAGCTCGTCACCGACACGCTCGCGAGGAACGACATCGCGTCCTCGCTCAA
>DUKU01000030.1:4675-8512 GCA_013329135.1 Thermoplasmata archaeon | reverse complement strand
GAACCGACCATGGCCATCTCGAGGAAGTCCCAGTGGCCCGCCAGCTCGAGGTTGTTGTCGCCGTCGAGGTAGACCGCATAGGTCCATTCAGCGAGCACTGTGTCGAACCGCTCCGTCCTCTCGTTGTTGACCTCCGCCGTGCCATCGTTGTTGAGCTCGGAGACGGAGTCCTCAGAGTCTGCGACGACGCGGACCTCGTGGGCACCGACATCCGATGTGACCATTCCTGGCCAGCTCACGCTCGCGGTCGCGAGGGCGGTGAGCCCGTCGACCGTGGCAGCGCCGCCGACGGCCGCGCCATCGATGTAGATGGTCGCGGAGAAGCCGGCGGACATCTCAGTCCCCAGGTTTTCGATTGTTGCGGATATCGTGTATGGCTGGCCGGAAGTCATCGAAGTCCCGTCCGAGGTGGTTGTTCCGAACATGTCGGACCAGTACACATCACTGACGATGAGATCCGCTCCTGCCGGAAGGGTCTCATCGGCCGAGCCGTCAGACGACAAGGCGATGCCGGATATCAGAATCGCAAACGCTACACATGCACACCTGATGCCACTGTGAGGCCTGTACGCACGAATTCCCCCCCGAATGTTATCGAGTGAAATCCCGAGTGCGTCGAAACTATATGAATGGACTCCGACATGAGGACATCTCTCGAGGTCATGCTGATCGGGCCTGGTGCGAAGAACGATTATATAGTGCGTCAGAGGATGAACGGTCCGGTCGTGCGTGGCTCTGTGGCTGTGGTGAGCCCGCGTGTCGTATATGTTCGGGGGGAATGAGAGATTGACTGTGAAGTATTCTCTGCGTGTTCTGTTGCTGGCTGTGGTCGTGCTCGCGGCATCGCAAGCGTCGATGCTGATATGCGCTTCGGTGAGTGCATCTGGGGTCGGGCAGAGCCAGTTCGCACCCGGTGGTCAGCCCGCCTTCTACGATTACCATGACTACATGGGCGTCGTCGCCACGCTGGATGCCATCGAGTCGGACCATTCCAGCATCGCGAAAGTCTATGATATCGGCGACAGCTGGGAGACGACTGTGGACGAGGCGAACAGGAAGATCCTCGCGGTGAAGATATCGGATAACCCGGGGCTGGAGGAGGATGAGCCGGAGGTCCTGATCATCGCACGCCTGCACGCGAATGAGGCACCGCCGACCGAGATCGCGCTCGAGTTCGCTGAAGACCTGACCGACCTGTACGGGGTCGACACCAGGGTCAGCTGGCTCGTGGATAACAGGGAGATATGGATCATCCCCGCCGCGAACCCCGACGGGATGGACTACGCCATGACGGTCGATGACACCTGGAGGAAGAACCGGAGGCTCAACTGGGACGGGAGCTACGGTGTCGACCTGAACCGGAACTTCGACGGCTCCCAGGACGGGAGCATCCTGGGCGCTTGGGGCGGCGTAGGCACATCGGACATCCCGTCAAGCTTGATATACTGCGGCGAGTACGCGTTCTCCGAGCCGGAGACCCAGGCCATCCGGGACCTGGTACTGTGCCACGACTTCCAGCTCGCCATCGACTTCCACTGGGCGGCCAACTGGGTCATGTGGCCATGGGGCTATACGACTGACCTGCCACCGGACAACGACGACCTCGTGCGGATAGGGACCGAGCTGTCTGAGGTGACCGGGTACTACGCCTCCCAGTCGTCGATAATGTATCCGACGGCCGGGGACTCCTGTGACTGGCTCTACGGAGGCGAGGACGTTTACTCATACTGTGTTGAGGTCGGAGGCTGGTGGTCTCCCGGTGAGATCATGCAGGACCTCCCCAACAACGTGGCTGCGGCCATGCTCCTGGCGGAGATCGCTGGCGACCGGGAGGAGGCGCAGTTCGACATCGAGCATGAGCCTCTGACGAACGCCCTGTACACAAGCGTCGGTTTCGAGGTCTCCGCTGACATCACTGCCTCCCGTGGGGTGACCCCTGGTGATGCATCCGTGGTCTACCGCGCGGACGGTGGCGAATGGTCCGAGGTCCTGATGGTGAACTCGGCGGGCACGGACACGTATTCGGCACTCATCCCGCCCCAGGCAGAAGGCAGCAGAATCGACTACTACCTGAAGGCGCACGACCTCGCAGGGGTCGAGCTGATGTCACCGAGGTACGCTCCGTACGAGGCCTATTCATTCGAGGTGCTCCCCGACACCGAGCCTCCAGCGGCCGACGCGGGGACGGACATCAAAACCTTCGTGGATGATGAGGTGGTGTTCGACGGTTCCGGGTCTGATGACAACGCCGGGATAGTCTCGTATGTATGGAGCTTCGTGTACGGTGAGATCACTGTGGAGTTGCTCGGCGTGAGCCCGTCGTTCACGTTCCTGATCGCGGGCGCCTACGAGGTCACACTGACGGTGACTGACTTCTCGGACAATGTGGGATCGGACACGGTCGTGGTCACGGTGATGGATCCCGGGGAATGACGGAACGCTGACCGCCCGGCATGGGAATGTGATGACGCCCATCCTCGTCGAATGAGTCGCAGCGCCCGCATTGAGGAGCCTCTTTTAGCATGTCATCAATCAGGTGGGTCCTTAGCACAGGACGAGACTATCCTGCTCCGGCCAGTCGAACCCTTTTATTGTCTCCGACGGACATACCTCGCTCGGGACCATGACGAAGAGGTGTCCGTGGGTAAACATCGATGATCCGCTGATGCTCGCATACCACGACGAGGAGTGGGGAGTGCCAGTGCACGACGACCGGAAGACGTTCGAGTTCCTCGTCCTTGAGGGGGCTCAGGCAGGACTCAGCTGGAGCACGATACTGAACAAGCGGGAGAACTACCGGCGCGCGTTCGCCAACTTCGACCCCGAGAAGGTCGCCGCGTTCGACGCGAAGGCGGTGAAGCGGCTGCTTGCGGACCCGGGGATTGTGCGCAACCGGCTGAAGGTCGGGTCAGCGATCTCCAACGCGAAGGCATTCCTCGAGGTCAGGGACGAATACGGGGACTTCGATTCCTACATCTGGTCCTTTGTCGGCGGAAGGCCGATCCGGAACAAGTGGAAGAGGTCGTCACAGATTCCCGTCACCTCTCCCGAGGCCAAGAAGATGAGCGCCGACCTCGTGAAGAGGGGATTCAAGTTCGTCGGGCCGACGATCTGCTACTCCCACATGCAGGCCACTGGCATGGTCAACGACCATCTCGTCGACTGCTTCCGCTATTCCGAGGTCGACTGATCCCATTCGAGCATGAGCATAACATTCATTTGTCATGCACCTGTTCCCTGGCGAGAGGATGTCACATTGAACGATAAGAGCTCAGCGTTTCTCGAGAGCCTGTCGAACTGCTTCGGCCCTTCCGGGTTCGAGAACGAGCCGACCAGGATGCTCAGGGATTATGTGGACAAGTACTCGGATGACATGCGCACAGACAACCTGGGCTCTCTGTTGTTCACGAAGAAGGGGCGGTCCGACAAACCGGTCGTGCTCATCCCGGCTCACATCGACGAGGTCGGGTTCATCGTGTCATCTGTGAACGAACTGGGGTATCTCACGTTCAACACTCTGGGGGACTGGTTCCATCAGGTCCTGCTCGGACAGCGTGTGAAGGTGCGGACATCGAAGGGACTCGTCGGCGGGGTGATAGCGGCCAAGCCGCCTCATCTGCTCACGGCAGAGGCGCGGGCCAAGGTGGTCTCGCAGGACAAGATGTTCATCGACGTGGGCGCCTCGAACCTGGACGAAGCGAAAGCCATGGGCATAAGGATAGGAGATCCCGTCGTCCCTGATTCTAAGTACTCCACTATCAGCAAGAGGATATTCAGCGACGGCAGGAAGCGGGGGTCGGATACCGTCGCCATCGGCAAGGCGTTCGACAACCGGTC
>DUKU01000030.1:0-4512 GCA_013329135.1 Thermoplasmata archaeon | reverse complement strand
GCCGAGGTCGTGAGGATATTGAAGGAACAGAGGATCGATCATCCGAACACCGTCGTGGGAGCGGCGACGACCCAGGAGGAGGTCGGGCTGAGGGGAGCGAGGACCACGGCATACATGGTGAAGCCAGATGTGTGCCTGACGGTCGATTGCGACCTTGCGGGCGATGTCCCCGGCATCGATGCGAAGGACGCCCCCACGAAAATGGGACTAGGGCCGTCCATAACCGTCTACGACCCGTCGATGATACCGAATCAGGGCCTGCTCAAGCTCGTTCTCAAGGTCGCGGACCGGGCCAGCATACCATATCAACTGTCACAGACTGGAGGGGACGGCGGGGCGACCGACGCGGGGATAGTGCACATGTCCAACGCCGGATGCCCGACGGTAGTGATAGGCGTCACGGTGAGACACATCCACGCCCATGCCGGGATGATGAGTTTGAAGGACGTGGAGAACACGATCAGGCTGCTCGTCGAGGTGACCAGGAAGCTGGACCAGAGGACTGTCGAGAGCTTCTCGGCGATCTGAAGGCTCGGCGTTTAAGCTGGTGCCTCTTCCCATCGGAGTTCGGTGAGGCTCGGATGCCCTTAGCCGCCGCTTCCGCCGCCCTCGGCGCTCAGACCTTCCCTATACGACCGTCAGCGGCTACCCCCGTACCGTGTAGCAGCAACACATGGTTGAGCGACGATGCGCACTAGTGGTATTGCACTGGTCAAGACGTGATTCTTCTCTCCCTCCTAGGTTGTGGAGATCTCTTGCGCACTTGTTCTTGTGAATGGAGGAAAGTAACATGGAAAAGGAGTTTAGCGTAAAGCTGGAGAATAGGTCGGGAGAGCTAGCACGGATGACGGAGGTCCTGCAGAAGGACGGCGTGAACATCCGCGCAATCTCGACAGAGCCGAAGGCCGAGGTCGTGAGGATCGTCACATCCGACCCCGAGAAGGCCCGTAAGAGCCTCAGCCAATCGAACATGCAGTTCTCCGAGAGGAATCTGCTGGTAGCCAAGCTCGAGGACAAGCCTGGAGAGCTGGCTCGGATATCGGGAGCGCTCGCCAAGGCAGGCGTCAACATCGATGCCGCGTACATGATGGACAAGGATCCGACGCATGTGCATGTGGCGCTCGCCGTCAGTGACGAGAACAAGGCCAAGAACGTCCTGAAGCTGTGACCGGGAACGGTTCCCGGCCGATAAACCCTATACAGCCAGTTATTTCATCTGACAGACCGGAAGGGGATGGGCCGTTCGGCCATCATCCCGCCGGTAACGAGCCACGCCCGCCACCGCTTTCCTGCCCGTATCCCCATTCGATTTCTCCAACGGGACCCCCACGTGATGGCATCCCAAAGAGCCAATCGCTCTGTGATTCCGTCGAACATGCTGTCTTGAGGTCGTTATCCAAACATGGATCGTTTCACCCACNNCCCCGCCGGTAACGAGCCAAGTCCGCCACCGCTTTCCTGCCCGCATCCCCATTCGATTTCTCCAGCGGCCCCACGTGATGGCATCCGAGAGAGCCGATCGCCATGCGACCCCGTCGAACATCCTGTCTTGAGGTCGCTATCCGAACATGGACCGTTTCACCCAGTGTCCGCAGTACGGGCAGACGTTGGTCTCCATGTCGAGATCGCGGCCACAGGAACTGCACTTCCTCCCCGGGTCTCCCTCAGCTGCCACGGGAGCTTCCCCCAGCTCTTTGCCGCAATCGCCACAGAACTTCTTCCCATCAGGGTTCTCCGAGCCGCAATTCTTGCACTTCATGGCGTTATCTCCGTCCCTGAATCACTCTCGATGGCTTAAGGACCACTCTATGTTGCGAGCAGTTGATTCGATGACCGACTCATCCCCGATCATATAGACATGCGCCTGAATTCAAACCTGGTCGTCGCCGTTCCTCAGGGGGTTCGTGTGTAGCAGCGAATCACAACCCGGGGTTGCGCTCAGTGTCTTGCTGCTAATCGGAAGATGTCCAGCCGGCGCTTTCTTCTGGGCTTGTGTATCCGGACACTGCACGTCCACCATGTGCAAGATCCGCAACTGGAACAGGCGATGTTGTCTCGGGTCACAGTCTTGCCACAGTTCGGGCACCGATACGTGTAGAGCACGATCTTCTCGAATCTCGACCATATCTTCCACTCCCTGTTCACTATCAGGCCATATGCTGCGAATATACCGACGAACGCCATGACGAAAACGAAGAGCACCAGGCTCTCGTGGAAATACGTCAGGATGATGCCGGGCACAAGGAAAGTTGCCGCGACCAAGAATGCGACGACCGCATGAGTCCGAGCGGCCTTCGACCTGCCCCATTTCTTCTTCTTGACGTTCCTGAGCCGCGGAGTCCTGGTCAGGAGATACAGCACGAGCAATGGGAACAGGACTCCCATCATCAGCCAGAACTTCCGCAGATTGCCATCATCGCTGAACACCGATGCGAGTAGGATCAGGCACTCGATAGATGCCGCAGCCATCCAAAGGATGGGGATGTCGCAGAACATCAACATCTTCTTCTTTCCATCGATTCGTCTCTCGTTCAGGATAGGCGAGACCTTGTCGAAGACCTTCCTGGGGAGACGGAGGACATACTCCTCGTCGACGACCCTGACTCGGATATCTGCGGAGCGGAGTCCGCAGTCGTATCTGACGACGTCCTCGTAACGGATCTCGAAGAACTCGAGACCACCACCAGCTATCACTGCAGCCGCTCGTTGCAGGATGTTCGATGGCACTGATGCGTCCATATCATACTTCGACACATTGTGGATTTCCATGAGTTGATGTATGTCTGGCCTTCTGAGGAACAACATCCTTCTGTCGGTGAAGTATATCGTCCCCCATCCCTCCCCTGGGGCGAAGAAGGTCATCATACCCTCTGTGTTAGGGAAGAGTGAGGCCTTGAACTGGTCCCTCTTCCACCCGCTTCTCCACATCATCGGTCTGAAGTCAGTCGTGTATGATATGACGCGCTCGCCCTGCTCGAGCACGATGCTTCCGGAGAACTCTGTGACGCGTCCATCACAGTTGCGGACAACTGTGAGTCTGTATACGCGGTTCCTCTCGTCGAGGTCGCCCACGCGCACGCTAGCTGCCCCCTTCCTTCAGGTGGTATCGCATGCGAATCGCCCCGCCACCCTCCTCGCTTGGCCCTTAAATGGTTCTGTCTATTTATGGTCTTCCGAAACATGGTCTGGGGCAGGGCGCGGTCATGCACCACGCGACAGGAGTGATATAGACGGGCCTCGATACGTTCTCCTGTAGGGTGGGTCCGGATGGAGGATAATGCGATACTATTCATCATCTTCATCGTCTGGATGATTGCCTGGGTCGGCGGAGGCTACATACTTCGGAGACGTCGTAGCCGCAGGAAACTGGGATCTGCACCGGAATGCACCCTCTTCTTCACCCTGGTCAGAATCAATCCATCATCCATTAGTGGCAATGTCAGAATCTCCGAGGAGATGGCGAAGAAGCTTGACATCAGTTCTGGGATAGAGGCTCGCATGTTCAGAACGCCCGCCGGAAGGCTGCTCCCGGGAAAGGGGTACGGCGAGAAACGGGCTCTTCCTGTGATGATCAGCGTGGATGATTCCTTGGCCTATTCAGAATTGGTCGTCAGTGAGGAGGACGCGAGGACGCTGAACTTGGGGCGAGGGGGGACTGTCATGCTCAGATTCACGATGCAGAGACCGCCCAAGGTCGTAACGATGAACGCCTACCAGGGTAAGATCCCGGTGATCGGTGTCCGCAGTCCCAGGATCATCGCGCAGCCCAAGGGCCCTCACAAGGTCCGCATCCCGTCAAGGATTGGTGAGGACTCTGACGATTCAGGCAGGAGAGAATGACTCGTCGGCGCACGAATCAGAATGGGCGATTTCAGAATCGCCTACGGCGCGTTCCATGATTGGGTAGGGTTCGGTGCCCTATCCTGATCCGCGGGCCCTTCTCTTGTAGCGAAGGACGGCTATGCCCACTGCAGCGATGCCGGCCACTGCAGGTATCAACATCCAGAGAGACGCCTGGAGCGGATCGTCGGCCTCTGCGGACGCGTCATAGTAGATGGTGATCTCCGGGTCGCTCTTCATCGACTGAGTGTCCTTGTAGGTCATGTTGGGGAATCCGTGGGTGACATAGGCCTGTCCGCCGTGCAACTCCATGGACGAGTAACCCGTCGAGTCACAAGCGCCGCTCGCATTGTAGATCGTGAAGCTGTCCCTCATCTCCAGTTTCGACACGGTCAGGGGAATCCCGCTGTCGAAGGTCATGTTGTACTGCAGGGTCATGTTGGTACAACTCGTGGGGATGACAGGTCCGATGGTCCGGAAGTCCTCGGGGTTCGCGAGCATCATCATGTAGCGGACCTCTGCGGTGAATGGTACGCCTGCGTCGAACTCGATGCTGCGGTCGTCCGGGAGGACGAACCTGGTATTGGTGAAATCGAGCAGTGCCTCGATCTTGATGTATGTGCTGTTCCAGTCTCCTCTGATGTGGTGCACAAGGGTCAGGTCGACCGTGGA
>DUKU01000116.1:2231-3659 GCA_013329135.1 Thermoplasmata archaeon | reverse complement strand
CCTATCGAATCTAGGTCCATGCGCCCCGAACTCCCCTCGTTCATCATCCAGACGATCCGCCTGACCATGTTCCAGAGGAAGCTCTCGGCCCTGAAGTCCACCACATGGAACATGCCCGCGTCCTCGACAGTGATCGAATCGATCCTCCTCACAGGGTTCCTGTCGTCCTTCCTCGCGTACCCCGAGAAGTCGTGCACGCCCACGAACCTGTCCGCGATGTCCCGCAACAAGCGAGGGTCCTGGTCCGATTTCGGAAGGTGGTATCTGTACCAGCGCTGTCTCGCGCCCCGTGGATTGAAGTCATCAAGGACCTTGACGGCGGAGTAAGCCCAGATGTCCTCCATCTCCGAGTTGACGGCGGAGCATAGCGAGCCGAGGGGGAACGAAGTCCTGAACGAGATGATGTTCCCGAGAGCGCTCACTCCCCTGTCCGTCCGGCTCGAACTCCTGTATCCACACTCACGCGAGGAGGTTATTGCACCGACCTTCGTGAGCGCGTGCACGAGCGAACCCTCGACGGTGACGCCCACGGGCTGTCTCTGAAAGCCCAGGAAGCCCCCTCCGTCGTATGCGAACTTGAGCGCTATCCTGTCGTCTGACTCCACGGCCAGGTTATCTGCTACAGAGTTATATACGTGCGGCATCCGTGCCGATGGCGTGCCCCGTTTCAGGGTAGTGTTGATCGAACCGCTGCACGACGGCAATGTCGGCGCGATCGCGAGAGCCATGAAGAACTTCGGGCTCGACGAGCTCGTCCTCGTCCGGCCCTGCGCGATAGGTGAGGAGGCGACCAAGAGGTCGATGCACGCGATAGACGTCCTCAAGAACGCCGAGCGCGTCTTCACCGATGACGAGGCTCTCAAGGGCGTGGACTTCGTCGTGGCCACCTCCGGCGTATCCACATCCAACGAGAAGCGTTTCTCGAGGATCGCGATGTCGCCCAAGGAATTCGCCGAGAAGGTGAAAGATGTCGAGGGCACCATCGCAATCCTGTTCGGCCGCGAGGACTTCGGGCTCGACAAGGAGCTGCTCAGACGATGTGATTTCCTGGTCACGGTCCCCGCGAACCCAGAGTACACCATCATGAACATCAGCCATGCGGCAGCGGTCGTGTTCTACGAACTCTTCGCGTCGAACGTGATCAAGTGGGAGACCAGGAAGGCCACCGAACTCGAGACGGAGAAACTCCACGAGTACTTCGCCATGCTGCTTGACCAGATCGACTACCCGAAGCACAAGAAGACGAAGACGAAGGTCATGTTCAGAAGGTTGGTAGCCAGGTCCGCGCCGTCCACATGGGAGTTCCATACACTCATGGGCGTCCTGAACGACACGATAAGAGAGTTGTCGCAAGGTAAGCTCCCCAAGAGACGGAAGAAAAATGGGGGTCGCCCCCCGAAGTTACGGTGAGGGGCGCGTTCTTGGTTG
>DUKU01000116.1:0-2009 GCA_013329135.1 Thermoplasmata archaeon | reverse complement strand
CCAGGGGTCCTTACTCCTGTGACGATCGCCATGAGTTTGATGCTGTTGCCTATGTTGGGATCTATCCGCGCGCCCAGCTTGATGTGCGCACTGTCTCCCAGCTCCTTCGTGATGCCGTTGAAGACCTCGTAGGCCCTCTTCAACGACAACGAGGGGCCGCCCGTGACATGTATCATCGCGCCAGTGGCCCCCTCGAAGTCGATGTCCAGCAATGGGTTGCTGATGGCTTCGCGCACGACCTTCTCCGCGTCCTCGCTCTCGCCGTAGAGGACCGTGGACGCGCCCCCCTTGAGCATCATGGTCCTGAAGTCCGCGAAGTCCAGGTTGATCATGCTCGTCTCGCAGATCGTCTCGGTCACGCCCTTGACGACCTCGACGATGAGCTGGTCCATCACCATGAACGCCTGCTCCACAGGCAGTTTCGGGACGATCTTGAGGAGCCTGTTGTTGTCGAGTATGATCGTGCTGTGGGCGCGCTCGCGCAACTTAGCTATGCCTTCCACTGCGATCCTCGACCTGCCCTTCTCGATGTCGAACGGGATGGTCACGAGCGCGACTGATATCGCGCCGTGCTTGCGCGCGGCCTCGGCGACGACTGGGGCGGTGCCAGTGCCCGTGCCTCCACCCATGCCCGCGGTGACGAACACTATGTCATAGTCCCTCACGAGCGCCTCGATCTTGTCCATGGAGTCGTAGGCGACCTTCTCGCCGAGGGTGGCGTCTCCACCAGTGCCATATCCGTTCGTGGTGTGGTCTCCGATCAACAGCTTCTTCTGGGAGTTGACCCGCGACATGTGGAACTTGTCAGTGTTGATGACGATGGTGTCTGCGCCTGCGAGGCCGACCCTGTTCATCCTGTGAACGCTGTTGGAGCCGCCGCCGCCGCAACCGACCACGCATATCTTCGGGGCGAGGTGCGCCTCGAAGTCGCGCTCACTCTCAAGCGCTTCCTGGATGAGCTTGTTGAGCATGAGCTAACCATGCCTCCCAGAAGAGGGCTGGCGCTCAAGCGTACATGCGTGCGTGGCCACCTCAGTTCCCATCCCTTGAATCCGATCTAGACCGTCACCGCTCCAGTTCTTCCATCGCCTTGGACAGTCTCTTGCGTATGTATTCGCGCACGGCGTTCCTTATTGCGTCGTCCACGGACACGGAGTCGCCGTCCTGTACCAGCTGCTTCAGGTTGACCACATTTCCCTTCGGCAGCTCGACCGTGACCTTCTCTATGTACTCCGGCGTGAACTCGCCCTCGACGAACTTGTCTATGGCCGCCCTGATCGCGTCTGAGATGGTCGAGAAACGCCCCTGGTCCACTAGGGCCTGGAGAGCATTGATGCGCTCCTCGGGGAGCCGTATCGTGACTCGTTCTGACTCTACCATCTGGCAGCCTCCTGTCGTCGGACGATATTGCCGTGTTCGTCAGACAAATGTCAGTATCAACTCCGTGATATTTATACCTTTTTAGACCTGGGTTCTGTCTAGCCATCGGGTGTTTTCCGTCTGACATTTTGGGCTGTATATTTTCGGGTGCTGGCTAGCTTCAAAAGCTCGTGCCATTTGAAGCCCACAAGAGGGGGTATGTCGGCGGCCTCCGCAGGCGTTTTCCCGAGCGTCTGATGCGTCCGCACCATGTCGTAGTGCACCCTCCACCCGTCCATTAGGGCGGCTGCGCCCGTCTCTCGGTCGAAGCCCCTCATGACCTTCGTGCGGGACTTCTCGCTCCCGTGAAGCCTCTCGATCTTGTTGTTGTTCGTCTCAGCCCTGATGCTCTCGACCAGGACATGCGGGTTCTTCGTGCGCGTGCCCAACTCCCGCCTGATGGCCTTGGGGTATGACAGCATCCCGTCGCTGTAGACCTCAGTAGGGCGGGTTTCCGTGACGGCCTTGGCCTTCCTGAAGGGCGCCCTAGTCTCGGCAAGGCTCCTCCCCCTGCTTATGTGCGTGGCGAGAAGCATCCTCGTCTCTGAGTCCATGACGTTCCAGAGGTATCGGTTCTCTCCGTTGACATT
>DUKU01000115.1 GCA_013329135.1 Thermoplasmata archaeon | reverse complement strand
TCAGCCATTCCCAAACACCTCTATTGTCCACGGAATCATCAGGAGGTTCATAGTCTTGTTGCCGTTCAGGCCTTGTGGCACACATGCCGACAGGGGATGGCCAGGGACGCAGGGCAGAACATTGAAATCGGTGTAACGCTTTGGACGGTGTGCGCCTGGGCAGAGGATTGAGACATCCAGGGCATTGCAGCACTTCGAGGGAAATCTGTTCTCAAGGTGACCTTACCATGGATCTGAAATCAAAGATCAAGCGCGTTCCCGAGTTCAAAGGCGTTGTATTCTGGGACATCACGCCCTTGCTGAAAGACAGGCACGCTTTCAAGCAGTGCATCAGGGACCTGGCGGACCATTTCAGGAACGACGACGTGAACGTGGTCGTCTCGAACGAGGCCAGGGGTTTCATCATCGGGGCGCCCGTCGCGCACGAGCTGGGCGTCGGCTTCGTGCCCATCAGGAAGAAGGGGAAGCTGCCGCCGGAGGTGCGCACGCTCAGCTACGAGAAGGAGTACGAGTCCGACGTCATCGAGATCAGAGACGACGGGATCGAGCCGGGTGACAAGGTGCTTCTCGTGGACGACCTACTGGCCACTGGCGGAACCATCAAGGCCAACGCGGACCTGGTGGAGGACCTCGGCGGCAAGGTGATAGGCATGGGCTTCCTCGTGGAGCTGGAGTATCTCAAGCCGAGAGAGTATCTGGGCGACAAGTACCGCATACACTCTCTGATCAAGCTCGAGAACACGGACGAGTTCTGAGCCCTCCGACTACCGGCGCCTGGCGGTCGCCGAGAATAAGGTTCAATTACCTGTCATGCGTTCATATCCAGCATGGTGCTGGAAGCACTCAAGGCGTCCTTCGATGGATCGGCGATCGTGCAACGCGGGGAGTACGAGTACATGGTGCATCCCCTCACCGACGGCATACCGCGGGTAGACCCGGGCCTGCTGACCGAGGTGATCGACGCCATGGCCGATGTCGGCAACTTCGACTGCGATACCATCGTGACGATCGAAGCGCTCGGCATACCTCTGGCCACGGCACTGTCGCTCAGGACAGGCAAGCCGTTCAACGTGGTCAGGAAGAAGATGTACGGCCTGCCGGGCGAGGTGAACCTGTCCCAGGTCACGGGGTACTCGAAATCGTCACTCTTCATCAATGGCATCCAGCCGGGCGAGAGGGTCACGATCGTGGACGACGTCGTGAGCACAGGCGGGACTCTGTGGGCGCTCGTCGAGGCCTTGAAGAAGATGCAGGTCAGGATCGTGGACATCATCGTGGTCGTGGAGAAGACCGACAAGAAGGCTGAGATCGAGCGCAAGCTCGGGTGCCCGATCAAGACTCTCGTCAAGGTCGAGGTTGTGGACGGCAAGGTCCGGGTGCTCTAGTCAGGCTTTCTTTGGAAAAAGAGCACACACGTATCGAAATCATCACGATTTGTGGATATTAGGGGCGGTCATCGCGCTCGCGGCCGAAGCATGCCTGCAGCCAATATCACCAGTATCGCATGCATTGTTGACGGGGCGTGTCCGAGCTCGGCCTGCTCGCCTCCATCCTGATATCGTCATCCGCAGGTTCCGCCCTTGGGTTTGCGACAGGTCTCGTCCCGGGTCTGCATGTGAACAACGTGGCCGCGGCCACCGTCGCCTACGCCGGTACCGTCCTCGCGTTCTTCGCACTAGTGGGGGACATCGTAGGCTCGGACGACTGCAGCATCATGGTCTCGTGCTTCCTCGTCTCGGCTCTGGTATCCCATTGCTTCTCCGAGGCCGTGCCGAACACCTATGTGGGCATCCCCTCCGGGGATGCGATCACCGTCCTGCCAGCTCATAGACTCGCGAGGGCGGGCCTGGGCTGGACCGCCGTGAAGGCGTCCGTGGACGGGAACATCGCAGGTGTCCTGTTGGGTGTGGGGGCGCTGTTGCCGGTGTCATTCGTCCTTGGACCTTCCGTGGGCCTGTATGAGTCCATCAGGACAGTGATGGGGTATCTGATCATCCTGCTGTCTTCCCTCCTGGTGCTCTCCGACGGCCTGGCAGTACCCGCTTCCCGCCATCGCACGTTCTTGAAGGTCAAGCGCACATCCAAGGTCCTGGCGGTGTTCGCGGCATCGGGCGTGCTCGGGCTCGTCGTGCTCGACACGAACTACTTCGCATGCGCGATGCCAGGATGCCAGAACCCGTTCGTCCCGAGGTCCTCCCTGCTCCTTCCCCTGTTCGCGGGGCTGTTCGGACTGCCGACGTTGCTGCTGAGCATCGTCGGGTCGCAGGCGCGGGCCCCAGTCCTGACATGCGCATGCAAGGTCAGGTCGTCGAACGGAGCGATGAGCACCGTCCTTTCTCTCGCGGGTGGCGTCCTCGTGGGCTGGATCCCGGGTCTCACTTCTGGCTCGTCCGCGACCCTGTGCTCGTCGATCCTCCGCCAGCCGGCCGAGGAGGCCAGCGATGTCGAAGGCTCGATGCGTTTCATATGGCTCTATTCTGCGATATCGACTGCTGGAGCCGTCCTGTCGGTCGGCGCTCTCTTCACCATACTGCGTTCCAGGAGCGGCGTGATGGACGCCGTCACTAGATTCGTCCCACCTGAACCTGTGAGCGCGTCCGTATCTGACATGCTCGCGCCAGCCGCGATACTGCTCTCCATGGTCCTGTCGGCGCTGCTGTCGTGCATCATCATGGTCAACATGCGAGAACGCCTGAGACGCGTGGGCATGGTGCTCTGCTTGAGAAGCCTCGCCATCGGGGCCGTCCTCTTCATCTGCTCGCTCGTCGCGGCCCTCACGGGCCTGCGGGGCGTATTCCTCTTGGCCACGGCATGCTCACTCGGCGTCATGCCCCCTCTGATCGGCGTGAGGAGGATACACCTGATGGGATGTCTCCTGGTGCCGATATCGCTCATGTTCGTCTCGTGGTGAATGAGTACGAGACGCTCATGGCCCGTTGTACTCGCTGAGGACTGTTGGTAAAAGGTGGAAGGGCCCCGTCTTCTTCTCCCCCCGTTAAAATTGGCGTGGACCCATCTCCGGCCCTGGCCGGTTAATCCTCCTCTTCAGAAGGAGGCCAGGGTTCAATACCCAGCTTAATGGGCCCGCCTGCCCAAGGCGGGCACCCTTCCACCTTTATCGTGATCTCTTCGCCCGTGTCGAGGTTCTTGATGACCCATGCCTTCATCACGGTCATGTCATCCTCCTCCACGAGCTCTCCTGTGACGTTGACCCTGTCGCCGACCGCGACGACGTCCCTGACCGTTATGTCCTGGGTCTCCCAGTACCACCACGGCCCGAACTCGACCTTGATCATCTCGCCGTCGTCCGTCTCGAGCATGAACGCGCCCGCGCGCTCGTCGCACAGGTCGCAATCGCATTCCTCATCGCAGCATACGAACTCGGTGATAGTGCCCTCGACTGAGGATAATTCATAGGTCGCACTGTCGTCTAGAGCGATTGACACCGGCACTGCTACGAGTAGTCCTAGGACCACAACAGCTAGTGCGGGCATGGCGAATTTAGAGCCAAACATGCGCGCTCCTACCCCCTCAGAGTCTGGTACCTGTTTCGGCATCATTCTATATAAACATGTCCATTACTGACTCCCCTGTTAGAACAAGCCTCGAAATTTGGGATTTTGACCCCCGTTTCTCTCGATCATTCCGAGGAGCTTCTCACGGTCCCAACCCATGGGCATCAGCATCGTCTCAGCGGCTCTGAGGACGAGGTCCACGTATGCCTCTGGGTCGTAATCGTCGTCGGATAGCAGTGGTTCGGCCCTCACCCTCAGGTCCAGATCCTTGCTCTTGGCGTGCGTGATCACGAACCTGACCTGCTCTCCCGGGTTGACCTCTATGCCCGCGGAACCCAGCTGGTGCAGCGCGGCGACCGCGTCGTTCATCTGCCTGTAATCTTCGAGGGATTTCGAGACCCTCCTGGTCACGAGGAGCTTGTTGAGGGGAACCGTGCCAGACATGACGTCGTCCACATACTTCGAGACGACGTCCAGCGCCTCAGGGACCAGCCCCGTCAGTCCGGCCGAGTCCTCGGCCTTCGCGAACCGCGCGAGCATGTCGTCCTGCATGTCCTTCACGAGGCCACACGTGTCCCTGCGCCTCCGCTCGATCCCGCGCAGCTTGAACTTCCCGTTCTCGAACAGGCCATAGTATCTGTTCAGCACGCCGACACCGTGCGCCCTGTCCGGCAGGAATACGATCCACTTGTAGATCCCCTCGGGTTCGAGCGGTATCCCGATGTGGCCAGACACGTGTTCGCAGAACCTGTGCGGGTCACCGTTCCCCTTGAGCCAGAGGGAGTCCACGATCCCGTGCAGTATCTCGAACCCATGGGCCTCGGCGATCTCCGACGCCTGCAGCATGAGCTCCCTGCCGTAGGCGTTGATGGCCTCGTGGCATTCTATCCTGCCGAAGCGCGCGTTCTTGTAGCCAGTGTATCCGAAGCAGTTGTGCGTCACGATACCGTTCGCGAGCGCGAAACCGTGGAGCGGCTCGTCGACCGAGAAGCAGTACACGTGGTCGCTGGTCGGGTCCGCTCTCCCGACCGAATCCACGGTGGTACTGGATGCGGCCCTGCCGTAGAGCGGCGGGAGTATTGGGAGCGTGTCACCCTTCACAATCTGGTCCGCCCTTCTCACTGTCGTCGTTCCTCCGCACATGATGAGGCACGGATGGTCCGGGGTCGCCAGCACTTCTCCATGGCCAGTCATCAATCGGACCATCCTCTCAGGCGCGGGGAACCTGAAGACGCTCCTGACGGTCTTCAGCTCCGGCTGGAGGTCCTCGTCGAGGCCGAAGAGATGGATATCGGATGAAATGGGGGACTCGCCGCATCCGTCCAGGGACTCCTTGTCCACGATATCGGATACCGGGCGCACATCGAACCTGCCGTCGCGTTTGAACGGCACTTCGGTCGAGCCATCCAGGCAGGTGACGAGGAGCCACTTCAGTATGTCCACGCGCTCCTTGTATCCCTTGGTATCGCCCACTCCTTCGCGTACCATCCTCTTCAGCCTGGTCCTCCGTTCCACCACGGGCTTCAGCACGCGCGGTATCAGCCCCAGGTGTTTGTCGCATATGCGGTAGCCGAGCACCGGCACCCTCCTGGAGGGGTCCGGACAGCAGCAGCACATGATGGTCTCGGGGGAGATGTTGAACCTGGCCATGATGTTCGGATAGAGGGAGGTGAAATCCACCTCCAGCACGTGGTCGTGTATCCCGACCATGGGCTCGTATATGAATCCCCCGCGGTCAGACACTATCAGCTCCTGGGCGGTCTTGAACTCCTCGGGCACGTTCTTCTTCCAGAGCACCAGGCATCCGTCCCTGAGCGCCTGGTCCACCTCCATGGAGCTTATGGCGCTCCCGGGCGAGAGTCTCGCGAGCTCCTGCAACGGGACGGCGGATATGCGCGACAGGTCTATCAGTCCGTCCAGCCCGCTCTCGCCGTACATGAACGAGCTGGAGCGGTCTATGTGCACCCTGCCCTTGAGCGAGTACGACGGGGGCTTGTACTTGATCTGGCCGTATGTGAAGTACGACTTGCCCTTCCGCTCGGTCCGCACATCGTCCTCGTCCCTGCCGAGGCGCAGGGATTCGAATCCAAGGGCCTTCGCCTTCTTGTAAAGATACGGTATAGCGAATGCGTCCCCGCCATCCGTGTAGACTATGTCTGGGTCTGCCTCATCGAGCAGCTCCTCGATATCCTTCAGCACGCGCTCCTCGTCGCCGTCGACCTCTTCAGCGCCGACCGTTGCGGACACTAGCCTGTCGTCGAATGCGGGCACCCCGTGCTTCGCTGCGACGGACACACCCAGCTCTGTCGTCTTCAGTGGCGGTTTCTCGTACTCGAACGCGAACCGGTCCTCGAGCATGATGGGCATGGGCCTGAATTCCATCAGTCCCATCGGGAATATGTCCCTCTCCGCGAAGAACCGCTGGCTGAACCTGAGGTCGACGTTGAAGAGCGAGAAATCCTTGTATCTCCCACGGTTGTCGACCGTGTGGGCGACATCCTCCACTCGAGAATACTTCCTCACCCCGATCGAGAGCACCTCCCTCGGCTCCTCGCCTAGCCACGTGCTCTTCATCTCGCGCCCCACTTGGCCGATGGTGTCCAGGATGGGCAGCGCCTTCTCGAGGTCGTCCATGGCGCTTCCGCTCCCGTGCGCATAGATCATCGGCACGAACCGCCTCTCGACGACCTTGTGCGCTCCCTTCCTGGTCCTGACCCAGTAGACCAGCGCGTCATTCGCGTAGTCAGGGTAGATGTCCAGGAGCCAGCCCTTCATCCCTCGGACTCACCGCTCCCGAGAACCCCATCCTGCCCCCCTATTCCCTTCCTGAGCCTGGCAAGCTCCTTCTCGTGCTCCAGGAGCATGGACATTATCGCGGACTCCGTCGGGTCCATGCTGATGGCGTAGGTCGCGGCGGATGCGTGCATCCTGGCCTTGTTCATGAGCTCGTCGAACGCCTCGCGGTCGCCCTTCCTGAGGGCTCTCCTGAAATCGTTCCATTGCTGCGCCATGGCCTCAAGGGCCAACCTGTATGTCGGAACCGTCCTCCCCGTATGCATCACCTCTGAAATCGGACAGGGTCATCTGGGTCCACGGGACTGGATGGAACATGATCGAGCGGTCCTCCCTGGGCAGCCTGACCAAGATGCCGTCTCTCCGCTCCTTCATGCTGATGACCATGTCCGCCTCGGCCCTGAGCAGACTGACCATCCTCTCGTTATGTGGCACGTGCCCGGGCGTGCGGTCAGTGACCAGTGATATCGTCTCATAGGTCCTGGTCACCCGCCTGATGTCCTCGGCGCACCTCCTCAGGAGCTGGTACGATTCCATCCACTTCATGTCCTTGTCCAGGAACATATCCGTTAGCGAAGACACGATCACCATAGCCGGTGAGCTCTCCCTCACCTCCTCTTCGAGCCTCTCGTCTATGAGGGTCACCAGCTGGTACGCGGTGAACGCCCTGGATATGTTGACCCTCGAGAGAATGTCCCTCTTGTCGAGGCGCATGCGCTTGCAGAGAGCGCTCAGGGCATATGGGTCGACCGTGTTCCCGCCGTCTATCCAGACGACCTCCTCGTCCAGTTCCGAGACGGCCTTGACGCATAGCAGGTGCAAGAGGCTGGAGGAATAGCCGCTGTTCCCTTCGAAGAGCGCGACCTTGGACGACCTGAACCCACCCACTAGGGTGTCGATGGTCGATATCGATGTGCGTAGTACGCGCTCGATCAGCATGGGCTCGCTGTCTAGCGCGTGGGCTTCGGGCGCATCCAGAGCAGCGGCCGTTCTATGGGTCTCCAAGGCGTCACCGGCTCTGAATCAATCTGCCGACGAGGAGTTAAAGCGGTAGAGGGGGGAGTCGGGTGAAACTAGTCGGTGAGATAAAATCCATAATGTATTCATGCGAAGGGTGAGGTCGGCTCTTGGCCCAACACGAGTCGGCAACCAAGCTTCATGCGACTCCCCTCGTATTCATCTCTCAGTCGGCGGCGTACTCTGGTTCAACTCCGGGCCCTTGCACACTTCTATACTTAAATATAGATTTAATTGTGCATGCCAACAGAAATGATGGGATATGCCAGAGCGGAATCCCTTTCTCCATTCCTTCTCCCAGGTGAAGAATCGGCTCTGACTCGGAGGTCTTGAGACATATCTCAAGGGAAGCTATATCATGGCGCCTGATGGTTCATATATCCAGTCCATGTCTGAGCACAGGTGGCAGCGAATGTGACTAGGTTCCTGAGTTCCCGCACAGCACCAGTCGTATTCATCGTTCTCTCAGCATCGCTGTTTGGCGTTGGCACTCCGCTCGCTAAGATCCTGGTTGATGACATCGATCCAGTGGTCTTGGCCGGCCTTCTATACGTTGGCGCTTTCGTGGGACTATCCATCTATGCAGGTCTTGCTAGAGTCTCAAGAGGAGATCGCACCCGGAGCGCTTCTCTGGGGAGGAAGGATGCTCCGTGGCTAACTGGAGCAACCATATCTGGCGGAATCGTCGCGCCAATTTGTCTGATGACCGGGCTTACTCTGACCACAGGCTTCGCCGCGTCGCTCTTGCTCAACCTCGAGGGGTTAGTCACAGCTCTGATTGCCTATGCTTTCTTCAAGGAGAACCTTGGCTGGAGGCTCGGGATTGCAGTAGTCTGCATGACGGCCGCAGGTGTAATACTCTCCTGGGATCCAGGCTCTGGGGCCATCAGCGTGGGAGGTCCTCTGCTTATGTTGGCAGCAGGGATTGCTTGGGGAGTAGACAACAACCTGACGAGGCACATTTCATGCAAGAGTCCCGTCCAGATCGCACAGGTGAAAGGGGCGGTTGCAGGGACAGTCTCCCTCTCTATTGCAGTGCTCCTGGGACTGAATGTGCCTGCAGACCGCAGCCTCATCCTTGCTCTGGTCCTTGGGTCCATATGCTATGGCGCGAGCTTGGCGCTGTTCGTCCAGGCACTCCAAGGCATGGGGGCATCCAGGGCAGGGATGTTCTTCAGCATCGGACCATTCGTGGGTGCGATTGTCTCCATCGTTTTGCTGGACGAGTGGCTGGGGTGGATGATGCTGCCCGCAGCGGGGCTGATGCTCGTGGGGGTCGTGGTAATCGTCTACGAGCGGCACTCGCACATTCATGGTCACGAGGGAATCACTCATGCCCACCTGCATTCGAACGATGAGCCCTCACACGATCATGGTCATCCTGCTCCTGTGAATGGGCAGCATGTGCACGAGCACACTCACCATCCTGAGTCGCATGATCATGTTCACTGGCCGGACATACATCATAGACATGATCACGAGAAGGGTGATGACTAGAATTGCCCAGCCCGCAGCGATTGCGGCTTGAGTCACCTGCTCGCGGTAGCACCGGATGGTTTCGTTGCGAGGTATAAGTGAACCCAGATCTCGGGAGGTTCATTTCTGTTGATCCCGTGCTTGGAAATCTAGCATCTCCTCAGACTATCAACAGATATGCGTATTGCGTCAACAACCCTCTGAGGTTCATTGATCCAACTGGGATGTTGCTGGGCGGCATTGGAGATTGGTTTGAGGAAAACTGGAAGACTGTAGTTGTTGTCGCAGTTGTTGCGATCGCTGCGATTGCTATTACATGCACAGCTGGCGCAGCGACACCTCTCGCTGCGATTGCATTGGACCTCGTAGTGGCAAACTTGATCGTGGGCACAGCGTCCGGAATTGCAGTGAACACGTTGTCGTATATTGGAGAGCAATATGCTGCTGGTGGCTCAATAACTGCAGAAGGCGTTCTATCATCTGCTGCCTCGGGTGCGATTGGTGGGTTCGGTGTTGGTGCTGGAATGTCACTAGCGATGATGGGGCACCCCATTGCTGGTCTTGCTGTAGGTGCTATTGGCGGAGAGAGTGCATATCTGTCCGGAGGTCTAATCCGAGAGGTATGGCCTGGTGGAGCACAAGCCGATGTCTCGGTCGGAGGCATGTTTATGTCGGCGTTCTTCGGTGCAGCGGGCGTTGGCTTTGGCAACTCACTGAGGGTCGTCGGCAGATGGTTTGGCGTGAGCAAGCCGGGGATCACTAATCCAAGTTTCTCTGGATATGAATCGGCGCTTCGGACATACGGCGGAATGGCGTTCTTTTCGACCGCGGACTCTGTGTGGAAGGCTTTCAGCAAGTTCACTCAGAGAGAAGCCGGCGGTTGGTTACCGATCTTCTCTTCCGCTCTTCCAAGATACTCTGGATGAATGAGATGAAAATCTTATATGAGGTAATGTGTATGGGAACAGTAAAGAAAATCTCGGGCAAGGTGCAGCGTCACAACCTGGGAGGAGTAAGCGATTCATGAACCCTACTGATGTGTCTGACAACCCGCATGCGCTTCTCTCGCAGGTTTCTCTTACCTCGACACCTCTAAGCTCATTGAACCATGCAATTCGGCTGCAGATGTCAGGAATCATTGTCACACTGTTGGGAGTTGTAGCGACTTTCCTCGGCATGACCCTCTCTGATATGGATGCGTTCTTGATTGGATGGGTTGTCTTGGGAATCGGATTGACATGGATTATATGGGGTTGGCTTAGGCTGAGGTGCCTTGTCCAGAGATCGCCTCAAATTGCGGTGATGCTTCCAGAGGTCGATAAACGCTCCGAATTGCAGCCAAGTGTCGCTAAGCTGAGGGCAGGATCGGTTGCAGCACTATCTATCGGGCTCTTAATGATTTTCGCTGGTATGTATTCGTTGCTGGCGAAAGAAATCTTGGCTGTGGGGATCATCCTTTTTGGAATTCTATTCCTCTTATTTGGAATACTCGGAATCAGATCCCTTGGTCGTCTTGGTCAGGAGTCCTAGGACACCGGCGGGGATCATTTGCCATCCGTTGCCTCTTCATGATACTCTTCTATCTCGATCATTTGTTGTATTGAGGATGATCGAGTTGTTGCCTGATTCAGGATATTCTCGCAAGTTGTTAATTCATATTGGCTTTGAAGATTATAGCTGGCAGTTTTAATTAGGGGTAAATTCCAGGCTCCGATGTCCCGCGAGAGCAATCTCGATGAATGTCATCTAACGCTCGAGAAGCGTTCATTCTGATGGTGCCGATTGAACTTTGAGCAAGAGTGCCACTCAAAAATCAACCACCCCTCCCTCGACGCACGAACCGCGTCCCATCTCACGATTGAGGTGTAAAAGACGGGCTCTAGAGAACTCAATGCGCCGTTGACAGTTTGGAGCACCCGTTCGTTCGAGTCTAGAGCATTATCATTAGTCTCCGTGTCAGGTTTCCGGACGAGATGAGCGCTGATGTTCGAATGGATTCAGGTCGGCCAGAGACTCGGCTGGACATCCCAGTAGAAAGTAGTTGCAGCTCTTATGTACCAAGTATGTCCACTTGATTGTCCCCGTGTCCATTGATGCCAGAGGAACTCGACGTAATCGATTTGCTTCACCGTTGACGGGTATATTGTAGTGTCGTAGCTAATGGTACCTCCGTTCGCCATGGGAAGGCTCGTTTTGGTCCATCTAGTATTCGTACCATCTGTATATCGCACCCAAATATACAGATAATCTGTAACGATGTCTCCATAGGGTTCGGCTATTGAGAGTTCTAGGTGGAGTTTGACCGCAGTCACTGGGTCTTCATTCAAGACGTGGCTGCTGTCGTCTCCGAATGTCTTGCCAAGAGCCTCGTAGTACGTCGCGGATGTCTGATGAACACCGTAACCTTCGATTTCTACCGTCACTCTTGAAGCGTACCAGGTCTCACCAGTGCTATCATATAGATGCCATGTATTGCCAGAGGTCCATTGATGCCAGACGAACTCAACTTGTTCTATCTTATACATGTAATAGCCAGAGTAGTCGACTACTCTCTCAAAGAGCAGATAGCCTCCGTTCGCCTCCGGTAAATCGTAGAATCTGTATCTGACGTATCCCCCGCTTCGCAAGTGAACGATGAAGTCAAGATAGTCTGTAGACGTGTCTCCGGAAGTTGAAGCAGTGTAGACAACGACTCTTATGTGAAACTTCCCGGCAAGATTGGCTCCCTTCAGAAGAGTATCACCAATTCCATGAACCTCTGCATACGGATAGACGTCATGCACTTCGTGAGTCCTTAGCCAGTTGGGGGCTACATATAGATATAACGCGGCTACGTATTGTGCTGTCCATGTGAGGCATTGTCTGACGCCAGCCAGGAATTCGTCGAAACTCGTACCGTGCACCAAGTACTGGTGACAAACAGGCTGATATGGCGCGGTTCTTGATGCCAAGTCAATAGCCAGATCCTCCAGATCTCCTCCACCCTGCATGTATGAACACGCGCCCTTATTCAACACATCGTTGGCCAGATTATACACACCGTCGCTCCAGTGAGCCGATATCCAGCTTTCATATGATGTGTGTTCGATCAATTCAGCGAAGTCGATTCCGCAAGCATGATACGGGTTTCCCATGTCCATCAGATAGTGACTCGCCCATGCCATATGCTCATATCCATCCTGGATATCTCCATCGCGAAAGTGACCTATTGCGTCTTCTGCCTTGGTTCTTGTATAATATGGCGCTCCTGTGTCAACGTAGTGATAAACGGAATCCCAATATGGGAACCACGGATAGTACCAGTCATCAGGAGTGTCCGCTTCGTTCTGGAGAGTATCCCACCATCTTGGGTCTATCAAAGCAGAAGTGCTAGCCACTGAGTGCGCTATGCTGCTGTGTGTGCTCTGAGCCCACTCAATCGATTCGTTGCCATCACTACTTACAGCCTCTGACTCCTGCGCCACTTCCTCACTCAGCACGGTTGAATTCACATCTTCGTCAAGGTTTGTTTCATTCAACGCTGGGACGTCAATCAAATAGAAGACAGGATTGTCGATTCTCAGGAGTTCTTGAATGCTGTCATCCGCCGAACTCTGGTTGCATGCATATTCTTGCGGTAGCGCATCGGACGATTCAAGTCCATCGACTACCTCCTTTTCCGAACCCTGAGCTGATGCGTTCCCAGGTGTCCATACGCATAGCATCACAAAAGTCAGTATCATCGCTCCAAAAGTCTGTCTTCTCGTTGGCCTCGCTGCCATTCTCCTCCACCCGAGACCTGCAACGATTCACGGATACATGAAATCTTGCTTACTCTGTCGTGGGAATTGTAGACATGGTGAGTCCGTGAGCGAATTGCCGTCATCCGATCGATAAGAAATCCATCCAGAGTCCTCTCTTCTAGGCTTGAAGGTCATATCTCCTTGTTCTGATTGACGACATACTCCGGTACGAATTCGGACTCTAGCACATTCTCATTCAGAGAAATGAAATGGATTGATGCGCTATCCTCATCACGAGCGAAGTCCTCTCTTTGATTCAGCCAACCGACTTGTCGAGCTAGGCTCTCGTCATCTTCTCGACTTGAGCCTGTTCTAGACTGTTCACGCGGGCATCAATTGACACGCAGGATGGCAACTTCCAAGTACTGCTTAAATCAATGCCCGCTATGATCTCGAGGATGGTTCGATGGAGGCTTCCAGAAAGACTGCGGTAATTGTGCTTTCCGCAGCAGTTGCAGCAGTCGTCGCTATACCGCTTGCATTCTATGTTTCCACTTACGAGTCTCATTTTGAGTTCTCCTTGTCGATTAACGATAATGGATCAGATGCTGACGAACTCATTCTAATATTGCCCTTGCCTCAGGAGCCGAAGCTTCTAGAACGGATCGACCAGCAGCAATTGTCGATCTCTGCATTTCCCATCGAATTGCCATATACCTATTCTTCTGAGCGAATCAATACCAGCAGCGGCGAAGTAACAATGCTGCGGATCCGGATTGACGTCCCGAGTTCAGACTCTGGCGGATCATTCTCTCTAAACCTTGGGGCCCATATTCAATCCGATCATCGGATAGACGTCAGCAATCCTGTGGGGAGCGAGTATTTGCTCGAGCCTATGACAAACGTGACCTCGGGGACAGAGATTGATCAATCCTTCGAACCATCTCCTTATGATGCTGTATTCCAGTCGGATTTCTACACCAATTATGTCGGCAACGAATCTTCCGATGGGATCACAATAGGGCTTGATTGGATAGGATGGAATGAATGGTGGTTCATTGGCTCTAATGGCGCCAATTTCTGGCAGGTAATCCACATCACCCTCGAATCCTATAACCCTCTGCCTTTTCCCATTCAGATTGGGTGGAACACTGTCCAAGGTGGGATATGGACGGGGTAATGAGTTGAACCGATTTCGACACAGCACGAATATGGTCGATAGCCATCGGTCGGGTCTGAAGAGTGGTGATTGCCGGGGTAGGACGTCGAGATCTTCTTCATTTGTAGTGACTTTTTTACCGGTAAAGAATCCTCTTGCCAATAGGACAACTTCTGGCTTTGAAGATTATAGCTGGCAGTTTTAATTGGGGGTAAATTCCGGGCTATAATCCGGGCCCTCGCACATTTTAATTCAGAACGATGCATATATGGATGAATCAGGGCTCCTTCATCTAACTCTGTCAGTCATGTGGCCACAAGGGTTCAGGCGCGGCTCGATGCACTGCTCAATGTAAAAGCACCAACCCCGTCCACCTTACTTTCCTCTTGGATGATAGAGACAGCGGAAGTCCTGCATTCTCGCAGGTCTTGGACACATCTATCCCCATTGCCTCCATTGACGGCCTCGCTTCGAACGGACGCCTACATGATTCGCCACTATGAGGCACTACGCAATCGGGGCACAGACTACAGTCACCCCCAATTAGACCAGCGGCAAAACGGAATCCTTCTTTGAAAGCGATCGCCTCAAGCTGATTGACTATTCGATGCAACTTGAGTTGCCATTCTCGTGTCTTTGTCGATTCTTCCAGCTCCTCACAGATTCTCCTGTCTAGGTGGCTTTCGGACTTGTCGGTTGAATCATAGTCCGCTTCAACTTGGAGTATCAATGCCTTTGCGTAGAGTGACAGAGTATCTGCAAATTCCTCAACCGATATCACGTTGGGAGGACACATCAGGTTTCTGGCGTAGCTCGCACAGATTGGTACAGAACACTTCAATCGAACCCGTTTATCTACAACAACCTTCTCTATGTCTATGATTTTCGCCTCATCAGCGCCGAGGCTGAGAGCGATAGCTGGAAGTTTGCTCAATCGTGCGTCCTTATCTGCGGAGGGCATAGGGACCATTTGACAGTAGCGGGATTCCATTCGCACCTAATAAGTGTTTGACTGCTGCCCGTCCCCACAACGAATCCCACCTACAATATTCGCGCTCCCGCATTCATACACTGGTAGGCTCCGGGCCGAAATCCGTGCCCTCGCACATTCTAATCAATGATACTGGATTTATGTTCACGCCGTGACCTCGACGCGAGATGGACTCCTGCCAAGATGTCGAAAATTCATTGTCATCCTGACTGTGAGAATGACTCCCAGAGCGTCCTCCGGACGACTTCATCACCTGTCCGCGACTTGCTTCGGGTGCGATTGACTTTCTCGTCTCTCCTCCATCAGGAAGCGCCAGAATGGCACGAGGTCGATCCCGCCAATCTTCCCTGTCTGGTTCCTCGTGACGACGACCCTTCGGTCCGCTCTTAAGTCCTCGAGGTGGATCACATCATCCCTACTGACCTTGTCCGAGTACTTGACCTCGTAACATGCACCTGGCAGTACGAAGTCGACCTCTTTCCCTCGGGCTTGGCCGTAGGTGATATCGTTCGCGCATCTTCGCAAGGCGTTGAAGACGCAGTTTTCGACCAGGCTCCCGAGGTTGACCGTCGGGCTCAGGACGTGGACGATTCCCGTGTCGCTCGCGTAGACCTTCTTTGGCGCGGCCATGCTCTCGGAAACCTTACCCTTCAGTCGGAGTGTGTGGATCAGGTTTGCCTCTTCGAAGGAAGATAGATGCTCGCGGACCGTCTCGTGCGATACGCCGAGTATCCTACCTATCCTCCTCGGTGACAGTCTCGAGCCAGTACTCTGCGTGACGACTAGCAGCAATTCCCTGAGCGCCTGGACGTTCCC
>DUKU01000120.1:2403-8034 GCA_013329135.1 Thermoplasmata archaeon | reverse complement strand
AAAACCTTCTTATTATTCCCTTCATATGACAGCGGAGACGCTGGATCCCCATGCGGGATCCGGCGGTCACTGGTGCGGATGCCTCTCGGCCGGGAACACGACGCAGAACCTCGCCCCGAGTTCGCTCTTGCCCTGGACCCTGTCCTCGACCCATATCCTGCCTGAGAACTTGTCCGTGAGGGCCCTGCAGATCGACAGGCCGAGGCCGCTTCCGGATATCTTCGTGTCGTGCTTGAGCCTCACATACTTCTGGAAGAGCATGGCCTTCTTGTCGTCCGGTATCCCGTAGCCGTTGTCGGATATGCAGACCTTCCACGAAGGGCGCTCCTCCTCGAGGACCTTCTTGACCTCCACGTCGATGTCGACCTCCTCGTGAGGGTCGTACTTGACCGCGTTGTTGAACAGGTTCACGAACAGCTCGTCCACGAGCGGGTTGGCCTTGATGTACGCCTCCTCGGGCGTGTCGAGCTTGACGCCGACCCTCTTGGTCGACGATGTCATGATGCCGGACACGACCTTCCTCAGCACGTCGCTCAGGTTCACGAGGACGAAATCGTCTGGCTCCATGACACCTATCTTGGTCAGCTTCTTGACGTTGTCTATCAGCTTCGCGTTCTCCCTGATGAGGTGGAGGGACTTCTCCAGGGGTACCTTCGCCGCGTGCGGGAGGTCCTTGTCCTTGTACACCATCTCGACGTAGTTCAGGGTCGCGAAGTTGTAGTTGTTGATGTCGTGGAACATGAGGTCGTTGAGCATCTCGATCTCCTTCTTGGCGTCCTGGAGCTTCGAGACGAGCTGGGAGTTCTCGAGGGCGATGGACGCCTGCTGGGCGAACAACATGCCTGCCTCGAGGTCGTTCTGCGTGAACACCTGGCCCCTCTCCCTGTAGAGCTCGAGCACGCCTATGACCTCCTGGGAGCCCGTGAGGGGTATCGCGAGCATGGAGTTGTGTTCGAGCGGGACCCCTGGTATGTCCGCCGACCTCGGGTCCGCGTCGACGTCGTCCACGAACTCCGCCTTTCCCGTCTTCGCGACGAGCCCGACAATGCCCTCGTCGAACCCTCCCGGGTCTCCGAGTATCTCGTCCGAGTATCCTCCGACGGCGTACACGGGCTGCACGAGCTTCTTCTGCCAGTCGACCACGTAGAACGAGAGGTCCTTGTAGCGCACGACCTCCATGATGTGGGATGAGATGGCCGCGTATATCTGCTCTGTGCTGATGGCCCTCTGCAGCTCGACACTGGACCTGACCAGTGCCTCCTGGAGGCTCACCTTGGTCTCGAGCGTGGCGAAAAGGACCATGTTGTCAATCATGCCTGCGAGCAGGTCGGCCACCATCTGGAGCGCCTCTGCGCTCTCCCAGTCGTATTCGGCCTGCTTCGAGTCTAGGAGGTTGAGCGACCCGAGCACCCTGCCTCGGGATGTGAGGGGCACGGCCATCATCGAGCTCGCCTTGTTGACGTCTAGGACGCCGAACTCGCTGAACAGCTTCCTGCCCGCCTCTTTCTCGACGATCACCGCCTTGCCGCCGAACCTCAGCTTCTCCACGATGCTCCCCTCGTAGAGCACCTTACCTAGGGAGACGGCCTTGTCCGCGTGCTTCGGATCGGGGACGAACACTTCGACATGCCTGCCCTTCTCCTCGGTAACGCCAGCGCATATGGAGTCGAAGTCCAGGAGCTTCTGGAGCTCCTCGGAGACCTTCAACAGCACCGTCCGGATGTCCTTGTGCGTGCCGGCCAGCTTGGCGATCCTGTTCATGATGTCTATCCTGAACGCCTTCTCGCGCAACTCGTTCTCGACGCCCTTCCTGGTGCTGATGTCCCTGGCAACGGCCGCTATGCCTATCGGGGACCCGTTCTTGTCCAGGAGTGCGTTCGCTGTCAGGGATATGATCATGACCATGCCGTCGCTGCGTCTGAACTTGATCTCGTAATCGTGAATGGGGCTTCCCTGCTCCAGGAGGGACACGAGGGCCCTCCACTCCAGGTCCCTCTCGACGATGTCCTTGGCGATGTTCCTCGCCTTCATGGTCTCGTGCTTGTAACCGAGCATGCGGGCGAACGCTGGGTTCGAGAACATGATCTCACCCGACTTGCTACAGGCGAACACCCCGTCCAGCAGTTCGGATGTCAGCAATCCAACGTCCAGCTCATCAGCGCTCATTGATGCCCCACCGAGAGAAGCGATGCCGCCCCTATCAGCAATACGGGCGCGTACGGGGGTATGCGCCCTTGGCACCTACAGCGGCTGTGCCCGATAAAAAGGTTGTCAAGGTGTTCGCGTCGGTGATATTCAGGACGCATTGTTCCTTGCCAGCGTATCCATTCGGGCACCGGCCTTGCCAAGGCAAAGGCTATCAGCAGAGTCGATGATTACCCCTGGGTGTGAGGGAATGGAAGCAAAGATGCACAAGCTGTTCATGGCGCGCTGCGACGACCGGGGCGAGGCCCGGATGGTGACCGCGGCCGACTGCAACGCCTGCCCGCACGGCAGCGTCGTGGACAACAAGTCCAGGGTCCTGTGCTACGGCGTCACGAAGTTCTTCACCGTGCCCTGCTACTACGAGATGAAGGCCTCAGCGATGATCGCCGAGTGCGAGGCATGTCCGTACGGGACCGTGCCCGTAGACCGGATGCGAGTCTTCTGCAACAGATTATGATTGTCGGGACGATCCGCAGATCCTTTTCACGCCAGCGGAGCCTGGTCAACAGTATTATATAAAGTGTCAATACAATACATACGCAGGATGGGATGCGTAGATGGCGTCTACGTTGGTTTCAGGTGCCACCTTTTCGGCTGACATGAGGCCAGGCAACGTCTACCTGGTCGAAGAGAGGAGGCCGAAGGTGAGCTACGAGCTATTCGAGCACGCCCTATCTTCGGGGTGCGCAGGGCTGGTCATCACCCGCGACTTCCCCAAGAAACTCCTGACCGAGAAGGAGCTCGACAGCTGCAGGATGGTGTGGCTCACGAACCTCGTCGGCGAGGGACGCATCAACCCCACAGCCATTGGCATACTGATGAGCCAGGTCCGCGCGTTCATCGAGTCCCAGAAGAGGACCGCCATCATCGTCGACGGTCTCGAGTATATGGTCTCCCTCAACACTTACGACCGCATGCTCCAGTTCATGCACCAGCTGAGGGACATGGTCGTCACGAACGACTGCGTCCTGATAGTGCCGGTGGACCCCCGTACGATGTCCGAGCGTGAGATAGCCCTTCTCGAGAGGAACCTCGAGGTCGTGCTCCCGAGGCCGGAGTCGGAAGCGGGTGAGGACCATATCCTCAGCTCGACCCCAGGCGAGATCCGATTGCTGGATGTCGGGCCCAGGTAGCCTTTTACGCACCAAACCCCAGAACAATTCTATCGAATCGCCTTTTTAATCCTCAATCTCCAAGCAGCGGCGCCAGCACTGCTCTGAGTTCGCCGACGTCCCTTGCTACGGCGAAGCTCCCCGCATCGAACAGGGCCTGTTCCGGCACGTCCCCTGTCATCACGCCTATGAATGGGACTCCTGCGTTCGCCGCGCAGTGCGCGTCGATGGCATGGTCGCCTATGAAGAGCGTCTCGTCCTTTCCGACGCCCAAAGCTCCCGCGAGCCTCAGGTAAGCGTCTGGATGCGGCTTCGGCCTCGTGTGGGAGTTGCGGCACTCAATGGCGTCCACCAGCCCGTCGATGCCCGTCCTGGACATGGCCCTTCTCGCGTAGGCTTCACAGCCGCGCGTGAGCACGCCGACCTTGACCCTTCTGTCCCTGAGGAACTGTAGGGTCTCCTGCGAGCCAGGTATAGCCGCGGTCTCATCTACCCTCTCGAGTTCCACTGCATCCATGATATCGTCCAGCTCCGCGAGCATGTCCTTGATGCCGGCCTCCGGGACCCCTTTCTCCCTCATCCTGGCCTCGAACCTGTCCAAGATCCTGACGATGGTCCCCGAGGGATCGTACAATCCCCTGTCCTCGCCGAACTCCTCGATCCGGTCTATCACGAGCCTCTTGAACTTCGGGAAGTCGACCGTGGATATGACCAGAGTGTCATCGAGGTCGAATATGATGGCTCTGAGCCTCTTGGTGGGCCTGATGGGTTTCGCGATGATATGACCCTTGGACTCCATCAGCCTGGGGAATCGTCCGGGCCGGGATAAAGACTTGTAGCCAGATATGGTCACGGGATGTTATCACGCATGATTCCAGGGAGAAAGGGTATATGAGGCGTGCTCGCCTCTTTCCGTCTCAAGAGACAGGAAGAGGGAAACAAGGATTTTCCTTCTGGCCCGAGATCAGCCAACATCCTCCCCCCCCAACAATGGGCCAAAGCCCCTCTTCCTTCTCCGTTATCCCTCTGTTCTTCAGCGGCCATGGTGCACGTTCGTCCATCGACCCCTATTGTTCGAGCGAAGCGCCTAAATAGGAACATCCCGCTCTTCGACCATAGACGGCGCGCCGCGAAGGGTTCGTCCCCAGTGGCCACCGTTGATGATCCAAGGACTGGTGTTTGGCTTGACAGCGACGAAGAAGAAGGCGGCGCCCCATGAGGACGCGGACCTCGGCAGGCTGAAGGCCGAACTGCTCAGGACCGCCAAGGAGACGAAGGGGCAGCTGGGCCTCTACGTCAAGCACATAGAGACGGGCAGCGAGATCGCCGTCGAGGCCGACAAGATATTCCCCCTCGCGAGCGTCTTCAAGCTGGGCGTGATGGTGGAGACGTTCCGCCAGGTGGAGGAAGGCTCGATAGCCCTGGACGAGAGGATCGAGCTCGAGCCGAAGCACTTCTGCATAGGCGAGGGCGTCCTGCAGTACATGGCCCCCGGGCTGAAGCCGACCGTCGGGGACCTGCTCGCGCTCATGATCATATCGACGGACAACACTGCGTCAGAGATGCTGTGGAAGCGCATAGGCCTCCAGCGCGTGAACATGATGATGAGGGAGCTGGGCCTTGCCAAGACATCCATATACATGCCCTACAGAGAGAGTTTCCTGATGTCCATGGGCGTCGGTCCGTTCAGGGACCTGACCATCCCCGAGGCCGCGAGGAAGTGGAAGGGGATGTCGGACATGGACAGGATGAAGGCCCTCAACGAGACCGAGCGCGATTCCGCGGGCCTGTCGGTCGATGACTTCAGGCAGAAGTACGAGCGCATCTACGGGCTCAAGGCCGAGAAGAAGTTCAAGCAGCAGAGGGTGTACGACGAGGTCTTCGACAACATCGGCACGCCGAGGGAGATCGGGATGCTGCTCGAGAAGATACTCAAGAACGAGGTCGTGTCCCCCAAGGCATCCAAGGACATGCTCAGGCTCCTTATGATGCAGAAGGACGAGACTGCCCTCTCCTACCTGCTGTCACCGGACATCCCCGTCGCGCTCAAGTCCGGCACAACTGCCGCCTCGCTCACGAACGCGGCGATCATATTCGTGTCCTCCACATCGCACGTCGTGCTCTGCACGTTCTTCAAGAAAATCGAGGAAGGGTCCTTCGAGAAGGCGCTCGAGGCCGAGGCGAAGATCGCCAGGCTCGTGTGCGACCACTTCTCCAGGCTCCGATGAGACTCGCCGCGTGGCCGCCGCGGCGGTCTTCCGTGACATCGGCTGGGCCTCAGGTGTGACCGGGGCTGGTGCCCATCCACCTGTCG
>DUKU01000120.1:0-2342 GCA_013329135.1 Thermoplasmata archaeon | reverse complement strand
CTCAGGTTTGACTGGGGCTGGTGCCCATCCTCCTGTCGTTACCCCGTTCTGCGTGCCCAGATCGTCTCCTTGTCCCTGAGTTCGGAGGCGAGGCCCCCTCTCCGCCCCATCTCCTTGCTGGAGACGCACAGGGGCACTATCGTCACGTTCGTCCTCAATCTGACCGCTTCGGCGACCCCCGCGGCGGCGGCCTTCGCCTCCTCCTCGGACGCTCTCTCGTCGTACACCACGGCCACGTCGACCTCCTCCCCTGGCCTGTGATCTCCCCTCCCCACCGTGCCGAACAGCCTGCACTCGGACAGCCAAGCCTGTTCTGACAGGGCATCTGCGAATGCCTTCGCCGCAGCCCTCTGGGGGTCGGTGTCCGGGATGGTCTTGAGTATCCTCAGCTTCCCAGGGTCGTCCGTGATCGACACGGCCACCGAGTTGCCTATCTTGCGCGTGTCGAGCAGGCCCGTCTTCTTCAGCTCCCTGACGGCCCTCCAGGTCGTCATCACGGGCACTTGCGAGGCCCGCGCGAGCTCGTTGATGGTGAACTCCCGGTCGTGATAGGCCTTCAGAGTCCTGAGTATCTCTATCCTTCCGGACTTGGCCAGTATGCTTATGAGTTCCCTTGAGAGCATGCGAATCATACCATGTGTGATATAGATATACCGTGGGTGGTATAAAATGACGATGCATAAGCATAGCCAGTGCTGTTGGGAAATGAGGCATAAGCGCCGTCACAGGGTCATTCGACGATCGGTTCCAGGACCGTGATCTCCCTCTCGGTCGCGTCGACCGCCACCTTGGCGTTCAGCGGCAAGAGCCCGTTGTACATGCCGTGGCCCGCGCAGAGCCCCCAGATGGCTGGCCTCCCGGCCCCTCCGACCCTTTCCCTGACTATCTCCTCGACGCTGGGGTAGGGCCCTTCGGGCTTGAGCGTGTCCGATATCTCGCCCACGAGGACGGCCCTGGCTTGTTCCAGCTTCTTGCACAGGCGCAGCTGGGTGAGGTGGAACTCGATGTAGTAGTAAGTCTCCTTGACCTCCTCGACCAGGAGCACCTTGTCCTTCGTGTCGAGTTCGTACTTACTGCCCAGGGTGCCCGTCATGAGTGTCAAGTTGCCCCCGCACAGCCTGCCGGTCGCCTTGCCGTCGTTGATGGTCATGAGCATCATGCCGCCCGGCGGGTTCGACACCTCGTGGAGTTCCTCCTGGCCCATCAGCAGGCGCACGGCCCTCTTCAGGTCCTCGGACTGGGTCTTGATGAACTCCTCGCCCTTGGAGGGGTCTATGTCCACCAGGGGTCCGTGGAACGTGACCATGCCGCAGAGCTGGTTCAGAGCCATGTGATACCCCGTGATGTCGCTGAACCCCATGAACGGCTTCGGATGATCCTTGATCATGTCGAAGTCCAGGAGGTCCAAGATCCTCATCGAGCCGTAGCCGCCGGTCGCGCACAACACACCGTCGACAGTATCGTCTTCGAAAGCCCAGTTGAAGTCGTCCGCTCTGGCCTTGTCCGTCGCGGCCAGCGTACCGACTGTCATGAGCTTCCTCGTCGTGTCACCCAGTTCGACCCTGAGGCCGGATTTCTTGAGTATATCGATGCCGATCTTGATCCCGACATGGTCTGGGTTGCTCGATGGCGATATCACTGCGACTTTCGAGTTCTTTTTCAGCTTCGGTGGTCTCTGGACCTTCAAATCGAAGTCCCCCCTGCGCCCTGATTGGCGAACCGGGATAAAAGACCCCCGTGCGCGTGACCGTCCAAGGCAACCTATATTCGGTGGCTGGGGGATTGGGAGACGGTCGCGGGAGGGACTGATGGACAACAGCGAAGTCGCCGCTGTATTGTACGAGATCGCAGACCTGCTGGAGCTCCAGGGGACCCCCTTCAAACCCCAGGCTTACAGGAGGGCGGCGAGGAACATCGAGCAGCTCGGCACGCCGCTGTCCCATGTCGTGGCAGACGGGAAGCTGGACGACATACCGGGCGTTGGCGAGGCGCTGTCGAAGAAGATCCAGGAGCTACTGTCGACGGGTGAGCTCAGCTACCTCGACAAACTCAGGTCGGAAATCCCAGAGGGGCTGGTCCGGATGCTCGACGTGCCCGACGTTGGCCCCAAGACCGCGATGCTCCTGCACAAGGAGCTGGGCATATCCAGCGTGGAACAGCTCAAGGAGGCCGCCCTGGCGCACAGACTCAGGGACATGAAGGGCTTCGGGGAGAAGACCGAGGAACGCATACTCCAGGGCATCAAGGTCCTCGAGTCGAGTGGCGGCAGGACTCTCCTCGGGGAGGCGCTTCCGATCGCCGAGGCTTATATCGAGTATCTGAAGGCCTCGCAGGCCATTGAC
>DUKU01000075.1 GCA_013329135.1 Thermoplasmata archaeon | reverse complement strand
CATGGTCGAGAAGTGGCTCATGGCGGGCGCGTTGGAGGTTAGGGAGGTCGCGCTCGAGGACCGCTCTCTGCTGGGGCCGTTCCTCGCAGCCCTCGACAGGGCGATGGTGTTCTACGCCTCTCAGAACGCCGATGTGGTCAGGGTCAAGGGCGTCTTCGGGGCCGATGTCAGCGCCCTCGGGCCAGAGCACCTGGAGATCTTCCGGTCGCACGGCTACTTCGAGTCGAACGGCATGCTCGTCAGGGGCCCGGTGGTCCCCGAGTGCTTCGAACGTTCGGAGCTGATCGATGTCGTCTTCTCGCTCCAGCATCTCGAGGAAGGGGAGAGGCTCGAGGACATGGACGCAGTCATCGGCCTGCTCGGTGGGTTGAGGAACGACTCGGAGGCGTTGATCAGGGTCGAGCGTTTCGAGCCGATCGAGCGCATGAGGAAGCGCGGCCATCTCGTCCGGGGCCATCTCGCGCCTGACAGGTCGGGGTTCTGCCGCGACGAGGATGCGGCCGTGTACAGAGCCGCCAGGGCAGGCCAGAGGACAGACGAGGAGAGGCTGGTGCTGAGGGTGATCAAGGACCAGCAGCCGATCGGCAGGAACAGGCTGCTGACGATATCGCCCCTCGGCCCGGAGGAGACGCTCGGTGCCGCGAAGTCTCTGTACCTGTCGTCCGAGGTCTATCTGGACGCGACGAACGCATACGTGGGCGCGAGGCGTACGCGCATGTCTCATCAGACCGCCTGGGATAGAGTGGTCAGGAGGATGTTCGAGTCCTTCGGCGTCATGACCGCGGAGACCCTCGCCTTATTGCTCAGCGGGGACCTGGCGATGCGCGACGTCAGGGCCTGCCTCAGGCGTTTGGAGGCAGAGGGTTTCCTGGTGAGGGGTCACCTCCTGCGCGGCTCCAACATCATCCACTGGGCTTCGAAGGACGCATTCAGCAGGCTCGGACACGCTCATGCCCGCGCTGGGGTGGTCCTGTCGCCTTCGGACAGCCTCACGACCTTCATGAGGGCTGCATACCGGGACATCCTGCCGGAGACGGGCAGGTACGCCGTGTTCTCGGGGTCGCGGATGATCGGCTCGTTCGACGGTAGGCTGAGGAAGGACGGCCTCTCGATATCCGATGTCGTGGGTGAGGAGGGTTGCAGAGGGGTCATCGCGGCTCACGCCCGCAGGCTCGGCCTCGCGATCTCTGAGGATGATGAGGGGTCGATCTCGGAATGGGAGATCATGGAGTTCTATCGGAAGAGCCACCCGGGCGCGTGAAGACGCATCCGCCGCTCCCCGAAAGTGCGCGCTCGTTGTAGAACAGGTATTCCTGCGCGTATCCTGCATGCCCGCCGAACCGTTCGGCTGCAAAATTCCTCAACGTGCGATACGACCCGCGCGCGCCGTAAAGACGTGCGAGCGCGCGCTCGACCCACACATCGATGGGAAACGCTCCCAGTCTTCCGAAACCGAAGAGCGAGACACAGTCCGCGACCTTGTTGCCTACGCCTGGCAGCTCCATCAGCGCCGCCCTGAGGTCATCGTCGTGCATGCGCTGCATCTCCGCGAGTCGGTCGTCGTCCACAAGGCGGCATATCCCGGCCACGTACTCTGCCCGGTATCCGAGGCCGCACGCCCTCAGCTCGCCGACCGATGCAGCCCCGAGCTGGCCGATGGTCGGAAACGAGTTCATCACATCCGTGATCGGACTGCCGAACCTGGAGGCGAGATGCTGTATCATCTTGGTTATCCTTGGTATGTTCGCGAATGTGGCCAGGACATAACTGACCAGGCATTCCCACTCATCCATCTTGACGAGCCTGAGCCCCTCGACCGCCCCCAGCCCTTTGGCCATGACGGGGTCCTTGGACAGCTCGGCATGGATGCGCCCGATGTCATCCTCGGTCCTGAGGTAGGTCGAGACACGCCGCCCAAGGTCCAGCCTCTCGGGGACGGAGTCTGAGTGAAGCCACTGGCCTTCCCTGCGCAGTGTGACCAAGCAGTCGCCTATCGGCCCTGACCAGGTCCCGGGGACCGCGCCGCTCCATCGGAAGGTCTGTCCGCAGCCCAGTGTCTGATCGAGGTCAAGGTGCCGTATCCGGAGTCTCACGTTCATATGCCCCTTCTTCCGGCTCATCTCTTGTAGCCGAACTTCCTCAGCATCGACTTCCGGTCCGCGGCGTCGCTCTCGCCCTCCACGCCCTTGGGTCTCTCTCCGTCTATGACACCTAGGATGCCCCTGCCCCTGTCGTTGGCTACGACTATGACATCCAGCGGGTTCGCGGTGGCGCAGAAGATGCCGCACACCTCCTGGACGTCCTTGATCCTGTTGAGGATGTTGATTGGGTAGGCGTTGCGGACGACGAGGACGAACGTGTGTCCCGCGCCGATTCGGCGCGCGTTGTCAGTGGCGACGTTCTTCAGCTCCTCGTCATTGCCATCGACTCGAATCAAACATGGCCCAGAGGCTTCACAGAACGCGATCCCGAACTTGGCCTGCGGCACCGTGCCCACGACGGCTTCGTAGATATCCTCGACAGTCTTGATGAAGTGACTCTGACCTATGACCACATTCGCGTCCTCAGGGAATTCCACCCTGACTGATTCAGTCTCCATGACGAACCCTGGCCGACAAGAACGCGAATCATCGGGAAATACGTTTCTCCGATTTGCTGGCGCTTCGCGCCCAAGACCAGCCCCGTCGTTATCATGCACGTGAATCAAAACGGTTAACTATTTATCCAGGCATACCGTAAACTGCGACAAGACAGAACAAGGAGGCATTGCGAGTTGCCAGGTTCTAGCGGGGAGAAACTCTGTCCCATCTGCGATTCTCCACTGCAGCCAGGTTCGAGGAAGTGCAGCTTCTGCGGCACTGACCTGACCATATTCGATATGGAAGTCGAGAAGCCGACGCCAGCTCAGCTAGAGGCTCCTGCACCGGCGTCGAGACCGTCGATAGAGTCGCGTGTCAGGGAAGTGCTGTCGACACCGTCCAGGCCAGTCCCACCCAGGGAACCGGTTCCAGAACCGAAGCGTGTCATTGAGTCAGCTCCGACAGCGGCATCCCTCGTTTCCGAGCCGGAGCCAGTAATCGAGGCGGAGGCCGAGCCTGTGGCTGAGGAGGAGGCCCATTCGGCGGCAGAGACGCCCGTGGAGACCGAGCCACACGAGTACTTCGCATGCCCAGAATGCGGCGCTAAGGTCGAAGTGCACGCGAAGTCATGTTCAGGTTGCGGGGTCATGTTTGCGGAGGAGGGCACCGAGATGTTCCAGTGCCCCGCGTGCAACACCCTTGTCAACATCGATTCAAAGACCTGCCCCGGCTGCGGGGCGATGTTCGTGGAATCCGAGGAGGAGGCGGCGGCCTCTCAGGAGCCTCCAGCGCGTGCTCAGGAGGAGATCGAGGCGCCGATATCGGAGGTCAAGACGCCCCCGAAGCCGATGAAGGCCCTTGCGCCAGAGCCCTCCGACGTTCAGGAGGCCGAGCCGGAACCCGTCGCTGCGGAGGAACCCGAGGAGAAGAAGGGTCGCGGCGCGTTCGGATGGTTCAAGAAGCGCAAGAAGGAGTCGGAGGTGACCGAGCCGATTGGGGAGCGTATACCAGGTCTCGCATCGACATCCGAGGAACCGGAGAGGATCCCGGAGCCGCAACTCGAGACGCGCGTCCAGGCACAACCTCGGGTTCGCGCCATGCCTGAGCCCGTTAGGACTGATGCTAAGGACAAGGGCAAGGACCTCGCGCGCATGGTCGCCGAGATGAAACCGATACTCACGCTCGCTAACGAGAAGGACATCGACATCTCCGAGAGCAAACGCCTCATAGACGAGGCCGCCGAGGCCGGCAGGGACCGCCAGCTCGAGAAGGCGCTGGAGTTCGTCAACAGGTCCAGGGCCATTCTGATGAGGAAGATAGACGACCATCTCGCGTCCGTCATCACGCAGCTCAGAGAGGAGACGGGCGTGGCCAAGGACCTGGGAGGAGACGTTTCTCGCGCCCTCACGTACATAGGCGAGATAGAGCGCGCCAGGGTCGCCGGGGACGCCGAGGCGGCGTTCGTCTATGTCGACAAGGTCTCGAACGAACTGCTCCCGATCACTGGCCGGTACAAGGAGGCCAAGAACAGGACCGCCACGCTGAAGTCGCTCGTGGCCGACTGTGAGACCCTCATACTGGACACGAAGGAGGCCAGGACGGCAATCATCGAGGCCAGCAAGGCGTTCGAGGAGAACGACTTCGACAGGGTCGAGATGATGGTCAAGCAGGCCACGGACAGGCTCTACAGGGCCATCCCCGACAGGATAAACGAGGAGATGCACGCGGCCAAGAGCCAGTTGATCGAGGCCAAGATGAAGAACGTCAACACGACGCCGATGATAACGATCCTGAAATCCGTGAGGACCCTGATGAAGGCCGGGGACTATCAGCAGGCCCTCAGGGAGATGACGCAGTTCAAGGAGCAGATGCGGAAGGTCATGTGAGGTTCAGTACCTCCATCTCCCTCTCGAGTATGGATGTCTCCTGCTCCTTCATGGTCTGAGGGGACAGGGACACGGCGAATACGCATTCCGATTCCGATATCTCGTCGACCAGGCTCCTGAGGAACCTGAGCACGGCGTCGAAGTTGGTGTTGCTCGCAAGGTATTGGATGCCATCGAGGACGACCATTCCGTTCCCCTCTCCCGACATGAACTCCTGGATCTTGTGGATGATCATCTCAAGCGACGGCGGGACGGTGTTCTCCATCGAGCTCTGCTTGTCCGTGAGCCACAGGATCTGCGGGACCTCCTTGAACTCGTCCTTGATCCTGCTCGGGTTCATGCGTGTGATGACCAGCCCCCTGTACCCCTCGGCCATCATCCTCCCCAGGAGCACATTGCTGTACATGGGTTTCTCCTCCTCTATGAGGTAGCAGTGACCCGGCGTGACCTTGACCTCCTTCATGATCTCCTTCCTCGTCTCCTGGACGGGTGCCATGGGCTTCAGTATGTCGGAAACGAGGTTGAGGTCGACATCCATCTTCATGATGCTCGAGAAGGCGATGATCTTGTTCAGGGTGCTCTCGAGCTCCCTGACGTTGAGCGTGACCCTCTCCGCTATGTATTCCAGGATCTCGTCGCTGAGCTTGAGCTTCTTCTCCTGCGCCTTGAGCTTCAGTATCTTGATGCGGGTCTCCATGTCCGGCGGCTGGAGGTCCACTGTGAGCCCCTTCTGGATGCGCGCGTTGAGCCGGTCGTTGAACCCAGGTATCTGCGTCGGCAGTCGGTCGCTCGCAAAGACGGCCTGCCTCCCAGACTCTGTCATCCTATCGATGACGTAGACCATCTCGCCCTGCGCCCTGTCGTTCGCGGCCAAGAACTGCATATCGTCCAGGAGCAGAAGGTCTGCCTGGTTCAGGGCGTCCCTCAGTCGTCTGAGCCCATCACCGGTGCCGCACTTCTCAACAGCGTCCACGAGCCTGTCGGAAGGCACATACAAGACGCTGAGTTCAGGGTCCTTCTTGAGCATATGGCAACCTATCGCGGACAACAGATGAGTCTTCCCCAGCCCGGACCCCCCGAATATCAGCAGCGGGTTGTAGGTCTTCCCTGGGTTCTCCGCGACAGCCACCGCGGTGGCGGCCGCGAACTTCGAGCCGGGCCCCATGACGAACCCGTCGAATCTCAACTCAGACATGAGCGGCTTCGAGAAGTCCAGGCCCTCCTCGGGCCCAGCGGGACACTTGGGGCAGACCCCTGATTCGTCCAGGTCGCCCCCGCACTTGGGGCACTTCTGTGCCTCCTTCGGAGCCTCCCCAGCCTCCGTATCAGGGGTGGTCTGGTACTTGAGTATGAGGTCGTAGACGTCGGCTGCTTTCTCGTCCCGCCGCTTCTTCTCGAGCTCCTGCTTGATGGAGTCCTCCTCGTCCTTCCTCTTCTGGATCTTGCGCCTGATCTTCTCCTGGAGGAACTCGATATCCGACTCGATCTCCGCGATCCTGGTCCTGTCGTCGAGTTTGGTCCTTATCTCGGCTATCTCCTGCTCCAGGCCCATCACCGGGAAGTTGTTCAGTATGGCCTCGAACTGCTTCAGCTTCTGCGCGTCGTGTTCGAAAGCCGCGAACTCCGTCGAGGTCGCCTGCGGGCCCTTCCTGCGCGCCTCCTCGAGCGTGTCGACCTTGAACCCCTTCCTCCGCCATTCCTCGATCCTCTCGATGTTGGGATCGACCTCGGCATCGACTTCGGCTTCCTCCACGAGCTTCCTCG
>DUKU01000098.1:6539-8385 GCA_013329135.1 Thermoplasmata archaeon | reverse complement strand
CTTCTTCGTCGCGTCGATGGCCTTCTGGAGGTTCTCAGTTCTTGCACCTTCAGAGAGCCGCATCTCGGGATATAGATTGATCCTGACGAACTTCCTGAAACCGTCGACCGTTTGGAGGTCTGCAACGGCCTTACATCTGTAGTCGAGCAAGCTCATGCCTAGTCCTTGGGCCACAGATCTGAATACTATCTGGAAACACATGTTCGCCGAGCCTACGAATGCGTCCTCAGGGGTCATCGGGCCCTTCACTCCACCGAACTCAACAGGTGGCGAGTAGTCCAGTGACATGCCGTTCTGGCACTCCATCCTGGCAGGATAGGCGTCGCCGTACGATACTGTCGAAACGAAATCCATGCGTATCGGGCATGCAATACGCGCTACTGATTTTACTCTTTCCCAGTAACATGGCTGGCGCTGTTGAGCGTGGTTGAAAGAAAAGGGGAAGTGGGGGACTATGTGGTTTATCGTGAATCACTGCAGGTGCTTCTTCACCTGCGATTCGAGCATCGGGCGCGGAAGGGCGCCGACGGACTTGTCGACGAGCTTGCCACCCTTGAAATACAGCAGCGTCGGGATGCTCATGATCCTGAACTTGCTGGCCGTCTCGATGCTCTCATCCGTGTTGAGCTTCGCGAAAACGACCTTGCCCTTGTAGTCCTTGGCCATCGCGTCCACGGTGGGGGACAGCATCCTGCACGGGCCGCACCACGGGGCCCAGCAGTCCACGACCACCAGAGGGTACTTGTTCACGGTTTCATCGAAGTCGGAATCAGTCACAACGACTGGCGAATCTGGATATCCATTGCCCCCGGAGGGGGTCGAGCTTGCCACCTTCATCATCTCCTGCATCTTTCTCTGTCGTATCTCATCGAGCTCGGTCATCTGCTCCACCGGAAATGCACGCTTGTGCCTCTCTTATGCATTACCGTACACGGCCTCCATACTTAATCATTGTGTCGAACCTGTTCGCTCCCACTCCGCCCTAGGGCCCAAGACGTAGTCTTGGAGGACGAGATGCTGGACTGGACAAACTATTTAAAGACAGGATTGCGATACGGTCGCAGGGATGCCGGATGCTCACAGAAGCTTCTGATATGATTGGTCTGCAGGTCTACACGAACCAGGGCACCTACCTTGGGAACATCTCCAACTTGGTCGTCGAAGTCGACGAGAACAAGGTCCAAGGGCTGTTCATAAGTGGCACGAACCCACTACTGGTGGAAGGGTCGAAGTCCGTCAACGTGCCGTTCAGATGGATCGGATCCATTGGGGACATCGTGATACTCAAGTACTTCCCGAAGCGCGTGGCCCTTAAGAGAGGGTCCAAGCCGAAGGCCGAGAAGAAGGAAGCTTAGGGCGAAGGATTTATCGTCAACATCGCCCTCAAGCAGTTCGTGCCTGGACCGATAGTGGATCCGTCATGCTACATCGCCCCAGAGGCAATCATAGTCGGTGACGTCGTCATCGAGAAGGGATGCAGCGTCTGGCCCTACGCCGTCATCAGGGGAGACCTGTCCGCGGTCAGGATAGGTGAGGGGTCGAGCGTGCAGGAGCACTGCCAGATACACGGGAACCCCGGCAAGCCGACGATCGTGGGGAGGAACGTGTCCATAGGCCATGGCGCGATCATCCATGCGGCGAGGATCGGGGACTACGTCATCGTGGGCATGAACTCCTCGGTCCTGGACGACGCAGAGGTCGGGACCGGCTCCGTGATAGGCGCGAACGCTCTCGTCAAGTCCGGCATGAAGGTCCCTCCTGGCAGCCTCGTGGTCGGCGTCCCCGCCAAGGTCGTCAAGGAGAACGACCCTACACTTCTGGAGGCCGCCCGAAGGAACGCTGAGGA
>DUKU01000098.1:0-6435 GCA_013329135.1 Thermoplasmata archaeon | reverse complement strand
GAAGGAACGCTGAGGAGTATCACAAGCTAAGGGACGCGCACAGGCGCGGGGACTATCCCCGGTACCGTCACAAGACCTGATGTCTCGAGAGGGTACATGACCTGATATCCCTGGACCGGCTCCTCGTCGAGGGTCGAAGGCGCAGAGGGGCGAAATGACGTTCAGGGTATCGTGTCGACATCGCACCTGCAGGCCTCCGAGAGCGCCTTGTGGAGTCTGAGCACCCGTGCAGCCGGTTCGTCCATCCCCTTCCGGATCAGCTGAGAGACCACCTGACCGACAGGGGTTCTCTTCGTGCCGGAAAGAAGGTTGTCGGCATGGGCCACGACCATCTCCTCGAGCGTCCGCGGCGTGTAATCCTTCTCTGGCAGGCCTAACCGCTTCGCCTCGGCCTTGGATATCCCCCCGCCGATATGCCTCTCGATGACCTTCACCAACGCTTGGGGCAGCTTCAGACTCGACGCGATCTTCGCGCCCTCGACCGCATGGTCTACCCCGTGGGTCCTGCACCGGCCGATGTCGTGAAGGAGCGCACCCGCCTCTACGAGCTCTTGGTCCGCTCCGCACCTCTTGGCGATCCGCACGGAGAGCTGAGCGACTGCCCTGCAGTGCTCCACGACAGCTTCCTCGCAGCCATTCTCCGAGAGGATCCTCAGGCACTTATCAGTGCTCGGGACCTTCACCGGCCTAGCCGTTCCGTCCGTCAACTACCGTCTTCCCCCTGGGGTTAGGTATGATCTTCATCCGACCTTCGATGTCGCGTTCGACGGCATTGCCGCCCTTGAGCCTGTCGAGGAATATAGCAAGAGCGGCGACCTCTGAGTGCGGCTGGTTCCCCACCGATATGTTCCTGTGGGCGAGGTCGTAGACCTCCCTCGGGACCTTCTCGGCCCCCACGACGATCATCAGGTCGTCATCGGGGACGGTCGGGAGCGCCTGCGAGAGGCTCTCGCCGTACATCGTCAGGTGCACCACGGTGCCGTTCCAGGACCTTATGGCCTTGCGCCAGTCGACCCCGGTCTTGACGACGAAGCCACCGCCGAACCTGTCGACCACGCCGCGGACCGAGCGCTCGAGCGAAAGGTCCTTCGTGGAAACCCAGACCTCGTCCGCCCCGAGCGCCCTGGCCGTCAGCGCAACGTGCGTGGTGACCCTTTGGTCCCTGTCAGGGCGATGGCCGAGCCTCAGCACGACGATCATGTCCGCTCCTCGGAGACGCTAATGCGACTCCTTCACGCGCTCTATCCTGTGACCTCTGTAGTCGAGCTTGGTGCTTCTCTTCACCAGGCTCTTGAGCATCGTGAACGTCACGCCCAGAATCTCGGCCACATCACCGGCGAACTTGCCCTGAGCCCCCACAAGGTCGAATATCTGCTTCTCGATCTTGGTGAACTCCTTCTCCTCCATGACCGCAGCCGCGAGGACGTCGCTGATCTCGTACACGGGCCATGAGGCGTTTATGTGGAACGATGTGTAATACGTGTGGTAGGCCTTCTCAGGCTGCTGCGTCTCGGAGGTCTGCCACCTCGTCTCGACGAGCTTCATCTTCTCGAAGAACAGAAGGGCGTCCTTGCCGGCCGGCCCGAACTGCTTCTCAATGTCCTTCACCGTGTGCCATTCGAGGGTGACTAGTTTCAGTACCTCCCTCTTGACCTTGGTGTCCACCGCCCGGAACATGGGAACGAGTTCAGCCGGTTCGGTGATGACCTTGATCCTAGTCATGGACGGCCCCTATCTGAATCTGGGATATAAAAGGCTAATTGGAGTCGAAACGTAGGTTCGCCAGGATATCTGGCATGGCCGCAAAACAGTGGCAAGGCACACATCTGTCGCGCGGGAGAAACGGCCCTTGAGAGGGGTGAGGTTTAAGTATGATGACCCGCTTCGGACGGACCTAGAGCGTGCTCAAAATGATGGCGAAGGACCTAAAGGACAAGTCGAAGGTCGACGAGCTCACAGTCACCATCGTCGAGAAGGGCGAGCCCAGGGAATGGAAGTCCAACTGGAGCGGCGTGGGCGGACGTGTCTGCGACGCGACAGGCGAGGACGAGAGCGGGGAAACGGTCAACCTCACCCTCTGGAACGACGACATAGAGAAAGTCCAGGTGAGCTCGAAGATCAAGATCACGAACGGCTGGGTCTCATCTTTCAAGAACAAGCTGCAGGTCAGCGCGGGCAAGTACGGGAAGCTCGAAGTACTCTGAGACCCCGGCGCTCCGTGTCAGAAGGAGAATATCTCCATCATCAGACACGGCAGCACTATCATGAGGAAGTCGTCGTCGATGTAGCGTATCTTCTCTCGCTCGGCGATTACGGCTGTCGTGGCGCCAATGACGCTCACCAGGGCGACTGACAGCAGCGACATCATGCCCCACAGATACAGTACTGGAACGGCAACGGCTACGTAGACCATGACAGGGACGATTATTGTGACAGCCGACCGCGGCCTCACCCTCCTGAGCTCTCCGGCCAGCGGGTCCACGATGGCCCAGCCGATTATCGCCGCAGTGGCGACGTCCTCCCTGAACAGCCACAGGGCGGCCGTGACCCCTGCAGCTGCCCACACGAAGGAGGCGATCTGGTTCCGCTCATGGGGTCTCAGCCCGAAGAAGGTCCATCCTTTTAGCAGGCGGACGCTCTCGACGAGCGAGACGCTGAAGATGAAGCCGATGAGAAGGACCCACCTGTCGAGGCCTAGCGCCGGGAGCTCCGTCGGCAGCAGGTAGTAGGCGGGGGATAGCGCCATGAGACAGTGCAAGCACCTCCTGAACAACACAGCCCGGTCCATTGTTTCGCCTCGCACCGCTGACCTCGAACGGTCAGGGGTTGAGATAATCTTTGCTCAGGCGTCGAAGGAGGTCTTACCCCACTTGGACTCGATGCCCCTGTACAGGATGAGCGACGCGACGGACATCGAGGACAACACCAGGGCGAGTCCCAGGAGCGCGATTGCCCAGCTCGTCGACAGGCTGAAAGAGAGTATCGCGAGGCACACATCCGGCAGGAAGGACATGATGCTGAACTTCGCCAGTATGTTCGTGTCGAACAGGAACGTGTTCGTTCTCAGGCCTGTCAGGTATGCGAGAACGAGCACCATGTAGAGCGATGTGACGAACATCACGATGAGCGCGAGCCACAGATGCTGCACCTCGCCGTTCACGAGCGCGATCCCAACGACGAAGAAGGCCGATATGCCGAGGGTGAGGGCGAGGAACACCGCGATCCTGACCTTGATGAGCTGAGGGACGGTGACGGGGATGAGGGAGTAGTACTCCGCCAGATCGATGTTGTTCAGCCAGCTGTACATCATCACGCCGACGAACCCCACCATGGCGGCGTAGAACACTGTGTTGAAGCCCACTGGTATCGCGAGGCCGTAGTTGACGAACCAGGCCGTGAATGACAGGAAGAGGAGAGGGAGGACGAACGAGAAGGACATCTTGGCTATCGTGCCGCTCCTCCTGAGGTCCACGAACTCCTTGGCCACGAGAGCCCTCTTGACGCCTGTGAGCCAGTGCATCTTCGCATAGTACGTGGGAAGCTTGTTCGCATACGACTGGGAGGATATGCTGATCCTCACCTCGACGAGAGCATATGCGATCGCGGTCATGGACGCGATCGCGGCCAGTGAGACCGCTGCATAGATGGCCGCGGCAGGACCATCGACGGGGAACGGGCGCAGGTTCATCTGCATGCCCAAGGACGGCATGATCGCATCGAGGGGGATGAGGTCGAACGCGCCGTGCAGCACGAAGAGCGCAACCACGCCAGCTGTGAACGCGCCGAACCAACGCAGATCCCGTATGTACATGACCGATGCAAGGAAGCTCATCGAGAGGCCCAGCATGAAAGTCATGAGTATGGATGAGAAGAAGATCCCGATGCTCCCGTAGGAATAGCCCACGATCGGGGCCGCGAGCAGCAGGCCACCGGTCGCAGGGACTAGCAACAGAACGACGTAGAAGAGCGCATCCCTGATGTATATCCCCAGGAACGTTGTCTTGAATGATATCGGGAGGATGTACGGCATCGCGACGAGGTAGTTGTTCCTCCCGTAACGCCTCTCGAGGTACTGTCGGCCCATCAGGCCGAACGTGCCCACACTGAGGCCGTATATGAATGCCGAGAGATGGGCGAACTCGGTCATCTGCTTCAGGGACACCGTCTCGAGCGTGCGCTCCAGGGTGAGGGCGACGACGGTCGCGATGAAGAACACGAAGACCGGAAACGTGAGGAACCGTTCCTGCCCGGAGTAGGACGCGTGGCTCCTGAACTCCTCCTTCATCATCAGCGTCAGGAGGGTCTTCGTAGCAGACCGCCTCCGATAGCCCGCATGAACACGCGCTCAAGGTCCTCGCCCCCCTGGACCAGGTCCTCCTTGCGGCCTTGGAGGGCGACCTTGCCCAAGTTGACTATCGCGAGTCTGTTGCACAATCTCTCGGAGATCTCGAGTATGTGGGAGGCCATGAACACGGTGCCGCCCTTCGCGACGTACTCCTCAAGGTACTCCCTCAGGAGCTTCTGGTAGATCGGGTCGAGGTTGATGAATGGCTCGTCCAGGAACAGAAGCTTGGGCTCGTGGATGAACGCCGAGGCGAGCATGAGTTTCTGGCGCATGCCCTTCGACATGTCCTTGCAGATCGTGCCCTTCTTGCTTTCCAGGTCGAAGAACGTGAGCCACTTGTCTATCCTGTCGTCGAGGCTGTCGATACCGCGTACCTTGCCGACGAAATACATGTATTCGTATGCCGTGAGATATGTCGGCGGGCTCTCGACCTCTGGCACTATCCCCACGAGCTCCTTGACCCTGAGCGGCTCCTTGACCACGTCGACATCGAGCACGCGCACCGAGCCGGAGGTCGGCTCGAGCTGGCCGGTCATGATCCTTATGAGCGTGGTCTTGCCCGCCCCGTTCGGGCCGAAGAACCCGAAGAAGTCCCCTCTCTCGACCTTGATGCTGACATGGTCGAGGGCTTTCATCCCGCCGAAATCCATGACGACATCGGTCGCTTCTATCGCTGCCATCGTGCCGCAGTTATCCCATAGTGGTTATTTCAAAGGTGCCCCGTCAGCTACAAGCACGGTTGTTCTTACTATCTGGTTTAAAGCATACAAATGCTATCATGTAGCACGACAATCTCTGTCTGATTGCCCAGGAAAGTGTTGAGATGAAGGGAAGGACGGGCAAGTCGGTCCTGACGAGCAAGATCGAAGCCGAGATAGACCTCCTCCAGAGGCACGTGGCCATGCTGAAGGCCATCATGGACAACGAGCCGATAGGCATCATACGCCTGGCTGAGATGCTCGACTACCCTCAGCACAAGGTCCGGTACTCCTTGAGGATACTGGAGCAGGAAGGGCTGATAGAGCCGTCCCCGGACGGCGCAGTCACGACGGACAAGATCCAGGACTTCTTGGACCATCTTAAGGAGATACTGGAGACCATGAGCTCCACGGTCAATGAGCTGCGGGAGTCGATCGAGTAAGGACCGGCCCCCGACCCATCGTTTTTCGTTCTGGCACAAGGCCGCGCAGGGCAAAAGGCTTATTAAACCGGTCAGGTTAACTGCGCGTGCGACACCCGCCATGCCGTCGTAGCTCAGTCGGTAGAGCGTCCGCCTGTTAAGCGGAAGGTCAGCGGTTCGAACCCGCTCGACGGCGCCATCATTCTATGCTTGCGACAGCACCTGGCCTTTCGCGGCCGACTCGTAAGACCTCGCCCTCCCTATGAGCATCAGCGAGAACACAGCGAACCCGATGCTCACGACCGACATACCAAGCATGCCGTTGAACACCTCATGGATCGGCCCCAGGAGGATGAACAGCAGGATGACACCGACAGCGAAGTACGCCTTGTGCACCGAGTTGCCGGTCGCGCCAAGCTTGTGCTGCAGGAGAAGCAAGGACCCGGCGCTCATCACCATAAGCACGAGTATGGCGAGGGGGAACGGCAATGGTTCCGGGGCGCTCGATGCGAAGATGAAGCTGCCTGTGAGCGTCAGGAACCCGAGGGCGAGGAACTTCATCGGACCCCACGAGGGCATGTGGTGCCTCGCGCTGACAATGTCCTTGGGAACGCGCCTAGCGAGCTGGATCAGGAGATAGACGATGACGAAACTGAGCGAATACTGTATCAGCGGCGGGACGTAGTCCTGGATGGATATGAAGAGGAACGCGCAAAAGGCGATGTCTATCACGAACAAGTAACCCACCAGCCTGAACTGCCCCTTGGTGAGGATAGACTCGTTCCTCAGCCGGGGATACCACAGCCCGAGCATCAGGATGGGCAGCGAGATGCTGATCATCGAATGGAAGATCGTCAGCCATACGGACCACACCCAGTTGACCTCGAAGAGCCTTCCGTACTCTCCCAGGGCCCCCAGGTCCACCCATGCAGGGTCGAAGAAGCTCTTGACGGCTATGCCCTCCTCGATG
>DUKU01000010.1 GCA_013329135.1 Thermoplasmata archaeon | reverse complement strand
ATCCGTCAGAAGGCAGCGAGAAAACCGAGGACGCACCCCCTTGTAAGCCCATGGACCTCCTTGACAGACCCTTTCCGCGTCAGTCTCTGCTACCGTTGAAAACAGTTCGTGGAGCGGTCATCGTTTAATAGCGCAAACGACATTCCAAGACCCGGGGGTACTCAACATAGTACCTCATCTGAGGGGGAGTCATATTGGCAGTCAAGCGTGGTAGCCTTGTGGCATGTACGGTTCTCGCCTTCGTCTTGCTTCTTCCCGGCGTCTCGTTGGGCAAGAGTCTCGGCGCGGGAATCACAACTGAATCGAACGGGACTTGGACAATCGCACTCTATGTAGATGCGGACTGCAGCCTTGAGATGTATTGGGAGGACCCGAGCCTTCCGTATCTTCTGAACATCCCTGCAAGTGACGGGCTCAACATCGTGGCCATAGTTGACTGGCTCAGCGAGGACGGGGTCGAGCGGGTCGAGATATCCGGCGGCATTTCCCAAACCGTCGAGACCTACCCGGAGATGAACTTCGGGGATGGCGACACATTCCAGTGGTTCCTCACCGAGGTCAACACATACTATCCCGCCGACCATCTGGTGGTCATCCCATGGGACCACGGCAGCGCGTGGAGGGGGTTCTGCTGGGACGACTCCTCTGACGGCGACTGCATAACACTCCAGGAGATGGAGGATGCCATAGTCGGCGCAGGAGTGTATATCGATATCCTCGCGTTCGATGCGTGCTCTTGCTCGAGCATAGAGATGGCCTACCAGGCCGCGCAGACCGGGCTCGTCGAGCTGCTCGTGGCATCCGAGGAGTTGGTGGCCGGGGACGGATTCCCGTACGACCTGATGTTCACCCCGGTCGCGCTCGACCCGTCGAGGACGCCTGACCAGGTGGCTGTCGACATGGTCGACGGATGGATACAGGCATACGAGCCTCTCTCGTGGGCATGGTACTGCACACTGGGCGTCGTGGACGTGATGAAGATTGCGGATGGTCTGGACGTGTTGACTGACTGGGTCGCGCAGATGACCGACGGTCTCTTGGATTACACTTACAACTACAGGATCGCGCTGAGGGACAGCTACTATGTCTCGTGCGGCTCTCACTACCAGGTCGACATGGTGGACCTCGGGAGGCATCTCATGGACGACCCAGAGCTGGCAGAAGACACTGAGCTCATGGAGGCCACGCAGGCCATGATGGACCTGATCGAGGGCGCGGTCAAGTACGTGTACAACACGGATACGACCGCGGCCTGTGGGGGAGTCTCCATATACTGGGGGTCGCACAACGACGCCTGGAAGATCCACTACGAGGAATACTGCACCGTCTCGTTCGCTGACGACACCGGATGGGGGGAGTTCCTGGTCCTCTACAACCTGCTGACCTGCGGCTGGATGCGTATCAGCAAGTGACGGTCTGAAGGCTGGGTCCTCCCGTCGGATCACCGGCCGCGAGGACGACCTTTGCGGCGGCAATCAGCGGTGGTTTGGCTGCCCGAGCGATGTCGCTGAGGTGGATATGAACCGGATAGACCGCACGCCCTTGACCTTCCTGATCTTCCCGAGGATCTCCCTCAGGACGGTGTTCGAGCCCCGTGCGATGAATACCTCCATGCACTGGCCCTTCTCGAGATGCAGGTGCAGCATCATCTGGATCTCCTCGTACCTGTGCTGCAACACGGAGAGCTCGCCCCGCGGGCCCAGTTCGTCATAGACCATCGTGATGACGACCTGGTTCTCCCCCTCCGAGTCCTCCCACTCATCCTCGTCTATGACCGTCCGCATCGCCTCCCTGACCGAGTCGGACCTGGTCCTGAACCCCTTAGACAACGAGACCTCGTCGAACCGCTTGAGGAGATCCTGAGGCACCGATATGCTGACTATCGTCATCGTACCCGCTCCTTGAGGACACGGAGGCGCGTCGATATTAATAATGCTAGCCCGGTCTGTTAATAAGCGAACGTCGTTCAGAGCCGATGGACCCTCTTCAGCAGCTCCTCCGCATTGGAGACCAAGGCTGTCCTGACCTCGTCCGGGGTCATCCCCGCACCCCTCGCCACCTTGTCCGCGAACTCCATGGTGCTCAAGTCCGATGGTGAGTGGGTGTCCGTGTTGACGAGCAACTTCGCGCCCTTGAGCCTCGCGAGATGGGCGACGTGTCCATTCGTGAGCGAGTGCCCCTTCCTGCATGAGACCTCGAGGTAGACCCCGTTATCGGCTGCGAGCTGGACGTCCTCATCAGATATCATCCCCGGATGGGCCAGTATGTCGACTTCGGGGTTCGTTGCCGCTGCATGGTCCGTCCCAGGCTCGACGGGCTCCACGGGTGTCTCCCCATGGACAATCACTATCTCAGCCCCCTTCTTCCTGGCGAGCGAAACTGCCTCATCGATGTACCTGACGGGCACATGGGTCAACTCGACCCCTGGGATCGCCTGGATGCCCCAGCTGTCCGCCTTCTCGCAGTCCCTTGCCAGCGACTGGACGATCCATTCGATGTTCGAGAACGACGCGTGGTCTGTCAGCGCTATCGCAGCGTGATCCGAGGCGACAGCCCTCCTGATCAGCTCCATGGGGAGGAGCTCGCCATCGCTCAGCACCGTGTGCGTGTGGAAGTCGCATCTCTTCGCCGTCATTTCCTTCTACCCTCCAGTTCCGTCTTGATATCATCCATCGTAATGCCCTCATCGTACAGTAGGACCATCAGATGGTACAGCAGGTCCGACGCCTCGTACACGATCTCCCCCCGCACCTTATCCTTGGCCGCGATGATGACCTCTGAACTCTCCTCTGCGATCTTCTTCAGCAGCAAGTTCCTGTTATTCATGAGCTTGCATGTATAGCTCGACTCACACTGGGCAGCTTTGCGCTGCTCGAAGACATCCCACAGCTCCGCGAACACGTCCCTCTGGTGGATCGGGTCCTTCGCGAAGCACGAATACGTGCCCGTGTGGCACGCGACACCCGTCTGCTCGACCCGTGCGAGCATGGCGTCACCGTCGCAGTCAGTGAGCAGCTCGATCGCCTTCTGGAAGTTGCCCGAGGTCTCCCCCTTCTTCCAGATCGCGTTCCTGGACCGGCTCCAGTAGTGCATGTACCCGGTCGCTCTTGTGAGCGCCAGCGCCTCATCGTTCATGTACGCCAGCATGAGCACATTGTTGTTCCTCACATCCTGGACTATGACGGGCATGAGGTCTTGGCTCCCCGATGCGGTCAAGAGCCCCACCTCACCGGTACGCCCTTGGCCTCGAGCGCCCTCTTCACATCCGCGACCGTGTGCTGGCCGAAGTGGAATATCGATGCCGCCAGGGCGGCGTCCGCCTCACCCACCGTCAGGACATCCACGATGTGGTCGAGCGTTCCGCAGCCACCAGAGGCTATCACGGGGACGCGCACGGCCCTGACTACGGCCTTCGTAAGCTCTATGTCATATCCTTTCTTCATGCCGTCCGAGTCCATGCTCGTGAGCAGTATCTCCCCAGCGCCACGCTCGACTGCGGCCTTCGCCCATTCGACGGCATCCAGACCCGTTGGTTTCGTACCGGAGTGCGTGTAGACCTCCCATGTGTCGCCTGACCTCTTCGCATCGATGGCGAGCACGACGCACTGGCTTCCGAACGCGTCCGCGCATTTGGATATCAATGATGGGTCGAGCACGGCTGCGGTGTTGATCGATGTCTTGTCCGCGCCGACATTCAGCGTCTTCCTGACATCCTCGAACGTGCGTATGCCGCCCCCGACCGTGAGGGGCACGAAGAGCTGCTCCGCGGTCTTCCGAACCGCTTCGTGCATCGTCCTGACGCCCGCTACTGATGCGTTAACGTCCAGGAACACTATCTCGTCGGCCCCCTGGGCCTGATACTCCACGGCCAACGTGGGGGGGTCGCCCACCTGTCTGAGGTCCTTGAAGCACACGCCCTTCACGACGGCACCCTCCTTGACATCGAGGCACGGGATGATCCTTTTCGTGAGCGTCATCTCCCTTCCCCCCAGACCACGTTAGACTTCGTTGAGACGACGGAAGGGTTCTGCTCCATTGCCTCCTTGAGCGCAAGCCCGAGCGCTTTGAATGTGGCCTCCACTATGTGGTGGCCGTCCTTGCCCCTCAGGACCACTGTGTGCACGGTCGCCCTGAGCTCCATCGCGAATGACCTGAGGAAGTGCTCGTACATGATGTCCGGGACCTCAAGGTGGGCATATGGCCTGTCGATGAGGTCCACCGTGACCTGGACGAGGGCCTCGTCCATCGGGACCGTTGCGCTGGCAATCCTCTTGACGGCCCCTTCACCCATGGCCTGCCTGTATGCCCGGCCGAGGGTTATGGCGACGTCCTCGATCAAGTGGTGAGCGAGGTCTCCTCGGGCAGAGATGTCCAAGTCCGCGCCCGAGTACCTGGAGAGCGTCTCGACCATGTGCCTGAGGAACTCGTCCGGTATCGTGGCCTTGGTATCGCCCGAGCCGTCGAGTCTGAGCCTTACTTCGACCCTCGTCTCCCTTGTCTCCCTGACTACTTCCGTCTCCCTTGCAGCCAATGCAATCACCTGAACTCTTTGACGGCCTTCCTGAA
>DUKU01000065.1:26823-26993 GCA_013329135.1 Thermoplasmata archaeon | reverse complement strand
TGGCCGTCGTCAGTTCGTACCGTAAGGCGTTCTCTTAAGTGAGATAACGAACGAGACCCTCGCTGCTAATTGCCACCCTCTCCGCGAGGAGGGGAGCACATTATCGGGACCGCTGGCGCTAAGCCAGAGGAAGGAGAGGTCAACGGTAGGTCAGTATGCCCCGAATCTCC
>DUKU01000065.1:24310-26578 GCA_013329135.1 Thermoplasmata archaeon | reverse complement strand
ACCGCCCGTCAAACCATCCGAGTTGGGTCCAAGTGATGATGCCTCTGATTGGGGCGTTAGAACTTGGGTTCAGCAAGGGGGGTTAAGTCGTAACAAGGTATCTGTAGGGGAACCTGCAGATGGATCACCTCCTACGCAAAACCGGAGGGGTACTACCCCTCCACCAAACCGCGTTGGCAAGGTACCAAGCACCTAAGACTTCTGCCATCGAACGACCATCATAAATTTTTCATTCATGTTCTTCAGCGTGAGCCCTGTCGGGAAAAGGGCGCTCATGAGCACGCACTAAGCCAGGAATGAACAGAAAACGGAAAGTGGTTTAGAGGGTTTCCGCTGAACTCTCAGCGACTCACGGAGCTGGCGGCGGGGCCGACTTCCTGCCCATGACCATCATCACGATCAGGAGCAAGACGACCACGACGAGCAGGCCTATGATCGCGTAGCCCATCACGGCACTCATCTTGTCGTCCACCGATGTCTGCACATCGCCGACGTCCTGGTTGGCTTCGTCCAGGGCGGTCTGCAGAGCGGTTATCTGGTCTTGCAGCGCCGCGATCTCGTCCATGAGGGCCAGGTTGTCGGTGTCGACGGAGGCCTCAAGCGCAGCGAGCGCATCCTCGAGTGCCGCTATGTCAGCCATGAGAGCCGCATCGGAGGCGGCCATCGAGTCGTTCAGCTCCGAGAGCTGTTCCTCGAGCGCCGCTATCTGCTCCTCCAGGTCCGCGATTAGCAGGTCGGCCGGGTCAGCAGCAGGGAGCACTTCCAGCTCCAGCTCCAAGTCCGTGACATACTCATAGGTCACGTCCGCGTACACGTACCAGTACTCGATGACCACCAGGTAGTCGCCCGCCGGGGCGACGGCCGACACGTCTATTGTCAGCGCCATCGGGCTAGGCATTGAGTTCCAAACGTACTCCGAGGCGTATACCGTGCCGTCATCGGCGGACACGAGGGACCAGCGGAGCTCGCTGCCGCTCTCCTCGACGTACACGAACTCAGCATCGGCCATCAGCAGGACCGACTCGCCGGCCCTGACAGATGATGAAGAGAGTTCCACCGAGTAGTCGAACAGGTACAGCTGCAGCGATTCCACTTCAGTGTAGACCGTTGAAGCTGAGTTCCCGCCGAGCGCCCAAATCCTGCCATCCGAGGTCGCTGCCGCGCCAAGATATGTCCTCGCAACATCCATCGAGGTTGCCTCGGACCACTCGTCGGCCTCGATGTCGTATGCGTACACCGAGTCGTAGACTGGTGCGGGTAGGTTGGAGCCGTCGTCGGCCCCGCCCAAGATGTACAGCAGGCCGTCGACACCCTCTACCATCGCATGTCCAGCACGGGGCTCAAGGAGGTCTGCGAGGGTCGTCCACGCACCGAGTGCCGAATCGTACTTGAACAGGTTCGTCGTCGCTGCATAACCGTCCGAGCCGCCACCGGAGTAATAAAGGTCGTCGCCGATCGACACCATTGCGCCGCACATGACGTATTCAGGTACGGGCGGGCCAATCGACCACGTGTTCGCTGCAGGGTCGTATATCTGCACCAGACCCGGAACGTCCTCGCCGCCGACAACACATATCGACCCGTTGCCCAAAGTGGCCGCCTTGGCTTCCCAGACGGGGTAAGGCATCAGTTCTCCGAGTGTCCACAGGTCGGCATCAGGGTCGTAGATCTGGGTGTATTCGAGCGGACCGCCAACGTAACCGCCGAACACGTACACGCGGCCGTCGAGTCCCATCGCGCCTGCAGCGCCCCTTGTCGCCGCAGGCAGGGGGTTCAGGGACGTCCAAGACCCTGTCTCTGTATCGTACGCATATGCACTCGTCAAAGCCGTGTATGGAACGGCCGTCACTCCACCCATCACGTAGACAATCCCTTCTGGGCTGCCAACGACGGTTGCCTGAGAGACGGGGTCGCCCATAGAGACCTCATAATTCCATGACGACGTCCACGATGCTCCGACGTTCGGCACCGATGCCGCGAAGGCAAGTGCCACCAACGCCAGCGCCATCGCTGACACCATCATCCTAGTTTGAAATCCTTCTTTCATTCTCGCTCCCTTTCCTTGTGAGCCTACAACGGGGGTCGAGGCTCGTGGATGACATTGGCATGGAGCATATATATATATGACAAGTCCAGGCGGCTCGTACAACCGACGTCTTCGCGAGGCGGGGAAAGCATTCCCCAGGACGCTGCACGGACTTCCCGGAAGGGCCCGAAGATCACCGAATCTCATTCGACGAGGAAAAACCGCAACATACCTCACGAATG
>DUKU01000065.1:20336-24175 GCA_013329135.1 Thermoplasmata archaeon | reverse complement strand
CTCCCACACGCGCGCATTATCCGCAGGACTGGCAGCGTCAGTCGGCTCCTGTGCGAAAAGGTGATAGTCCGGAGCTTAGGGAAGAGATACCATGATGATTTTGAAGATGAAGAAGGAGGACCTCCCGGCATTCCTCGAGAGCGCCAAGCAGTGGGGAGAACTGTGGGGTCCCACCACGAAGGAGGAGCAGACCGCCTACTCGAAGGTCGACGGTCTCTCGCAGATGGACCTGAAGGCGACGAGGACCATGATCCCGCCGAAGAAGTTCCTCTACCCGCCGCGGTTCACCATGTTCGACTTCGACGAGGAGGGCTTCGTCGAGAGGACCGGGGACGTCCCCAAGAGGATCCTGTTCGGCCTGCACCCGTGCGACATACACGGCATCCTGATCATGGACAAATTGTTCCTCGAGACCTACAAGGACCCGTACTACGCCGAGAGGAGGGAAAAGACCCTCCTGCTGGGACACAGCTGCATACCGGACGACAAGTGCATGTGCTTCGCGACGAACACGGACTTCGTGGCCGAGGGGTTCGACCTGTTCTTCACCGACCTCAAGATGTTCTACCTGGTCTGGGTGGGCTCGAGCAGGGGGCACGACCTCGTGAGGATGAGGGCGGACCTGTTCAGCAGGAATCTGGACAAGAACGACATCCTGAACTACACCGAATACAGGAAGTGGAAGACTGCGCAGTTCAAGGCCAAGATCGACCTCACCGGCATGCCCGACATATTCGAGCTCGGGTACAACAGCCCAGTCTGGGACGAGCTGGCGGAGAAGTGCCTCTCGTGCGGCCAGTGCTCGATGGTCTGCCCGACCTGCAACTGCTACAACGTGGTGGACGAGGTCGAGCTGGGTACCGTCGAGGGGACCAGGGACCGGTTCTGGGACAGCTGCATGTTCCGCGAGTACTCAGTCGTGGCCGGCGGCCACAACTTCAGGGACAAGAGGGCCGACAGGCTGAGGCTCTGGTACACACACAAGCTTCAGGCGTTCATAGGCGAGTTCGGCAAGCCCGCGTGCGTGGGCTGCGGAAGGTGCGTCTCGACGTGCCCCGTTGACATCAACGTGGCGACCGTCTCCAAGGCGCTCAAGGAACAGGAGGTGGGCAAATGAAGAAGCTGTGCGTGGTCCTGGACGAGAGAGAGGTCCAGGACAACCCGTTCCAGCCTGACATGTGGAGGATCGTGCGGAGGTATCCGCTCACGAGCGACGTCAACTTCTACCAGGCGAGGCCGGTGGACGTGGACGAGGCGCTCAAGATGAACTACCTGCCAGGGCAGTTCATCATGCTGTCGATACCGGGAGAGGGCGAGGCGCCGTTCTGCATATCGTCGACGCCGTCCAGGCCCGGGCTGCTGGAGTTCTGCATCAGGAAGATGGGGACCCTGACGAGCTCGTTGTTCGACCTGAAGGAGAACCAGACGGTCGGCATCAGGGGCCCGTACGGGAACAGCTTCCCGATCGACAAGATGGAGGGCAAGGACATCATGATAGTCGCGGGCGGCATGGGAGTCGCGCCGCTGAGGTCCCTCCTCCTGTACATCCTGGACAACAGGGACAGGTTCGGGAAGGTCACATACCTCCACGGGGCGAAGAACCCTGGCGAGATGCTGTTCAGGGAGGAGTTCTTCCAGCTCAAGGAGCGGGACGACCTGAACTGCCTCCTGACCGTTGACAAGGACGACACCGGCAAGTGGACCGAGAGGACCGGGCTCATAACGACGCTCTTCAAGGAGCTGGGCCCGATAGACTCGAAGAACACCTACGCGGCCGTGTGCGGACCGCCGATCATGTACAAGTTCGTCATGGAGAACCTGGTGAAGCTCGGGATACCGAAGCACCAGATACTGATGACGCTTGAGAGGAGGATGAAGTGCGGCGTCGGCAAGTGCGGACACTGCGCGATAGAGTACCTGTACACATGCATAGACGGGCCTGTGTTCACCTACTGGGACGTGCTCCACATGAAGGAGCTCATAGGGAGGGGTGTCAGTGACAAAGTCATCGCCTAAGATCGGAGTGTACGGCTTCACGGGCTGCGCGGGCGACCAGCTCATGATCCTCAACTGCGAGGACCAGATCGTGGACCTGTTCGGGGCCACGGAGATACGTTCGTTCGTGATGGCCAAGAGCGACAACCACGAGGGCGAGCTGGACGTAGCGCTCGTCGAGGGCTCGATCTCCACGGAGGAGCAGCTGAAGCACCTGAAGGAGATCAGGGAGCGCTCGAAGATACTCATAGCCATCGGGACATGCGCCTGCTGGGGAGGCCCTCAGGCAATGAAGCTCGGGGATGGCAAGTACGAGGACCGGTACAAGAAGGTCTACGGGAACGCGAAGATAACGATATCGAAGGCCTTCGAGGCCCAGCCCCTAGACGCGTTCGTCAAGGTGGACATGAAGATACCTGGATGTCCCATCGACAAGCAGGAGTTCCTCAAGTCGGTATCGAAGCTCGTCGCGGGGAAGCACCCGTACCTGCTCAAGTCCCCCGTGTGCCTCGAGTGCAAGTGGAAGGAGAACAGGTGCATACTCCTGGACGGCAAGTTCTGCGCTGGCCCGCTGACCAAGGGCGGCTGCGGGGCCGTATGTCCGTCCCACAACCTGCCGTGCGTGGGCTGCTGGGGACCGACGGACGACCTCAACGTGAGCGCGGAGTACAACCTGCTCAAGGAGAAGGGGTACGACCCTGAGGAGATTATAACCAAGATACGCAAGTTCGGGGGTTCGGGCGTGGTCGAGCTCGTGAAGGACCTCGAGAAGAAGGGGGCGAAGAAATGAAGGAGCTCAACGTGCCGGCCTTGGCAAGGGTCGAAGGCGACGGCGGGATAACGGTCACGCTGGACGGCAAGAAGGTCAAGAGCGTCACGCTGGACGTGCACGAGGGACCGAGGCTCATAGAGCAGCTCGTCAGGGGCATGAAGCCCGAGGACGACGTGAACGTGGTCCCGAGGATATGCGCCATATGCACGCTGTCGCACAAGTTCGCGGCCATCAGGGGCATGGAGAAGGCGCTGGACATCACGCCCCCGGAGAAGGCTGACCTGACGCGCGAGCTGATGATGCTCGGCGAGAACATCGAGAGCAACTCTCTCCACACCATGCTGCTGGCGTTGCCAGACTTCCTGGGATACCCGTCCGCGGTCGCCATGCTGAACGACTACACGGACGATGTCAAGAGGGCCCTGAAGCTCAAGAAGTTCGGCAACCACATCATGGAGGTCACGAGCGGCAGGATAGTCCATGGCGAGAACCCCATCATCGGTGGTTTCGGGAAGTACCCGGGCAAGAAGGCGCTCGAGGAGATCAAGGCGAAGTCGCACGAGATGATCCCGGACGCGGCCAGGGTCGTGGAGCTCTTCGCGTCCCTGGAGATACCGAAATACGCGGACGTGGACAGCGACAAGGTATTCATGTCTGTGAGCGCCCCGAAGAAGAAGTTCCACCTGTACGGCGACGAGATCCTCGTCTCGAACGGCAAGGACTTCCCCGCGGACGACTACAAGAAGTTCACGAACGAGAGGGTGGTCCCGCATTCGTTCGCCAAGAGGTCGAAGTACAACGACAAGACATTCATGGTCGGGGCGAACGCGCGGCTGATCAACATGGGCAAGCGCCTGGACGGCCATGCCGCGGACTTGTTCAAGGAGCACTTCGACAAGAGATGGCTCAGGAACCCCTTGTACAACAACCTCGCGCAGGCGATCGAGATCGTCTGGGCGATGGAGAGCCTGCCGGACGCGTGCGACAAGGTGGCGTCCATGGACGACCCGCCGACCGAGCAGCCGATGAGGAAGACCGGCTCGGGCACTGGCGCGGTCGAGGCACCCAGGGG
>DUKU01000065.1:17419-20160 GCA_013329135.1 Thermoplasmata archaeon | reverse complement strand
CCGACGGCACAGAACCTGGACGACATCGAGATGCACATGAAGCTCGCAGCCGAGAGGATGCTGGCCGAAGGGAAGAAGGACGACGAGGTACGCCTCGGACTCGAGATGATCGCGAGGGCATACGACCCATGCATAAGCTGCGCCACGCACCTGGTGACCCTGAAGAGGTTCTGAAAGCCGCGCTGGAGGGCGTCGCCGGCCCAGGGCCGGTCTACGTCCTCGGGCTCGGCTACGCCGACAAGGCGGACGACGGCGCGGGCGTGCTCGTGGCAGAAACCCTGAAGAAACCCTTTCCCAACCATTCATTTTCCGAGCATGACGGCGTCGAAGGCACCGTGCTCGACATCTCCGAGAAGGAAGGGCCCGCGACAGTGTTCTTCGTGGACGCCACGGACATCAGGGATGCACCGGGAACGATCATGGTCGTCCCGAGGGAGGGCATCAAGGAGACCGAGATATCGACCCACAGGGTCCCTGTCGCGCTCATGGCATCCATCCTCGGACGCGAGGGGAAGGGGACCGCCGTGGTCTGCGTCCAGGTCAAGTCGCTCGAGTTCAGAGGTGGCTTGTCCCCCGAGGTCTCCACCGCGGTCGAGCTCCTCGTGCGTGTGTTCGGGGACATCATGGGCAGACGGGACGAATGAGGCGCCAACATGTCACCGGGAAACCTTTATGATGGGCTATATCATATTCTGGTTCCCGTGAGACATACATGAAGGTTATTCTCGTCTCCGGAGGGGTTTTGTCGGGCCTTGGCAAGGGCATAACTGCATCCTCCATAGGCTGCGTGTTGCGTGCCAGGGGCGTCAAGGTCACCGCGATGAAGATAGACCCGTACCTGAACTTCGACGCGGGCACCCTGAACCCGTTCGAGCACGGCGAGGTGTTCGTGCTGGACGACGGCGGCGAGGCCGACCTGGACCTAGGGAACTATGAACGGTTCCTGGACGCGCACCTGACCAGCGACCATGTCATGACCACGGGGAAGGTCTACGGGAGCGTCATCGAGAAGGAACGCGAAGGGCACTTCCTGGGCAAGACAGTGCAGATCATACCGCACATCACCAACGAGATAAAATCGATGATATCCAACGTCGGCATCAAGTCTGGCGTCGAGGTCGTCATAGTCGAACTCGGCGGCACCGTGGGCGACATCGAGTCGATGCCGTTCCTGGAGGCCGCGAGGCAGATGCACTCGGAGATGGGCGACCAGAACGTCATATTCGTGCACACGACCCTTGTTCCGGCCCTTGGGGCGCTCAGGGAGCAGAAGACGAAGCCGACCCAGCACTCTGTGAGGGAGCTGAGGTCGATAGGCATCCAGCCGGACGTCATAGTGGCCCGGAGCGAGCGGCCCCTGGACGACGGCGCGAGGAGGAAGATCGCGCTCTTCTGTGATGTGCCGCTCGAAGCGGTCATCAGCGCCCCGGACGCGAAGTCGATCTACCAGGTCCCGATATTCCTCGAGGAGCAGGGCCTGACGGACTACCTCCTCGCGAGGATGGGCATGGGAAACCCGAAGAACGGACTCACTGAGTGGAAGGGCTTCCTGAACAAGGTCATGGAGCCGAAGCACAAGGTCAAGATCCTCCTCGTCGGCAAGTACATGGACCAGCGCGACTCGTACATGAGCCACTACGAGGCGCTGACGCACGCAGGAGCTGAGCTGGACACCTGCGTCGACTTCCTCAGGGTGGAGGCCGAGGACATCCAGAAGGAGGAGTCCAAGTGCATGCTCAAGGAAGCCGACGGGATACTGATCCCAGGCGGCTTCGGCTCGAGGGGCGTCGAGGGCAAGATCGAAGCGGTGAGGTACGCCCGCGAGAACAAGGTGCCTTTCCTGGGCGTCTGCCTGGGATTCCAGCTGGCCACGGTCGAGTTCGCTAGGGACGTGCTCCAGATGCACGACGCGAACAGCACGGAGTTCGACCCGCACACATCCCATCCGGTCATAGACCTGCTCCCTGAGCAGAAGAACGTGACGAAGATGGGCGGCTCCATGAGACTGGGCGCGCAGCAGGTCCTGATAGAGAAGGGTTCGAAGGCCGAGGAGCTATACCACGGCCTCGACATCATGGAACGGCACAGGCACAGGTACGAGGTCAATCCACACTACATCGACCGTCTCCAGGAGAAGGGGCTGAAGTACACCGGCAGGTCCCCTGACGGCAAGAAGATGGAGATACTGGAGCTCGACGGCCACCCGTTCTTCGTCGGCTCCCAGTTCCACCCCGAGTTCAAGTCGAGGCCTCAGAGACCGGCCCCGATGCACTTCGGGCTCGTGAGGGCGGCGCTGGCATTCTCTAGGCAGAGGAAGTAGACGCCTCGGCCGCAGCGGCCTTGGCCTCCTGCGGGCGTGCCTTCGGCAGCATGACCTTGAACACGGCACCCTTGGTGAAATCCCCTCTGACCCTATCCTCTACCCAGATCCTCCCCTGGAACTTCTCGATTATGGTGCCCACGATCGAGAGGCCGAGTCCGAACCCTTTCACGCCGGTCGCGCCTGTCGCGAAGCGCTCGAAAACGGTACGTTTCCTGTCGTCAGGGATGCCCCTGCCGCGGTCCGTGACCGAGACGACCCAGAAGTCGCCCCTGGTGTCCTTCACCTCGTCGACCGTGACATCGACCCTGACCATCTTCGCGGTGTCGAACTTGACCGCGTTCGATATCACGTTCAAGAACAGGTCGTTGATGTAGTTGTTGGCTCGGATGAAATGCACGCCCTTGGCAATGGCCGGCAC
>DUKU01000065.1:11238-17273 GCA_013329135.1 Thermoplasmata archaeon | reverse complement strand
GCCGGCACGACCTGGATCGTCTTCTCCGGTGACTGCCTTGAGACCGCCTGGACTGCACTCATGATCGGTGAGTGGATGTCCCAGACGGTGAAGTCGTCCTCGGCCATGGACCTGACCTTGGCGAGCTTCCTGATGTTGTCAATCACCCTCGCGTTGTTCCTGACCTGCACGAGGGCCTTCTCGGCGTATCGTTTCTGTCCCTCGTCGAGCCTCTTGTCCTGGAGCAGCAGCTCGATGTAGCCCATGATACCCTGGTTGAAGTTGTTGATATCGTGGGTCATGAGGTCGTTCAACAGGGCTATCTCGTTGACCGCGAACACCTGCTTCTCGTACAGTCCCGAGTTCTCCAGACCGATGGACGCTATTCCCGCGAGCACCTCCAGGACCTCGATCTGCTCAGTCGTCGGTATCTTGAGGTCGTTGGGCTCGTCCACGAGGAGGTAGCCATTCAGGCGGCCACTCCGGTCCTTGAGCGTGAATAAGAGGATGTCTCGCTCGTGCCATGCGTCTGGCGCGGACCGCGGCACGTTGGCCAGCTCGGGGTGCGCGATGAAATCGAACTCCTCGATGCCGTAGTCTTGGTCCTCGTACTTGACGTAGTACGTGGTCTCCCCTATCTTGAACTCGTCCTTCATGTCCTCGAGGACCCTCTCAGCCGGGACTGTCCTGCCGGGACTGACCCATTCGGGGAATCCGGCCAAGGCACGGTTGATGAACACGTTCTTGCCCAGGTCCAGGAGCGAGACCGCGGCCCTCCTGAAACCAAAGGAGTTGACGACGGCGCTCGCAAGGTTGTTCAGGAGCTTGTCGAGGTCGTCCATGTACATGACGGATGTGGTGAGCTCCAGCACGCGGGACATCTGCGCCACCTTGGTCCTGCTCTCCCCGAGCAGCCTCTCCTCGGTCAAGTACAGCTCCGAGTTCTCGACGGCGACCGCTGCCTGGTTAGCGAACAGCTGGACGATCTCGAAGTCGGCGGGGGTGAAGGTCCGGCCGCCCTCCCGGTAGATCGTGAGGACGCCGATGAGCCGCTCCCTGCCCCTGAGGGGGATCGCCATGATTGCCTCTGGCTCGACGGGCGTGCCGTCCACCTGGGCAGCACGGGCGTCCGCGGTTGTGTTGTTCACCAGCTCTGCCTTGCCGGTCTTGGCCACGTGACCCGTGATCCCCTCACCCACCGGGAAAGTCTCGGACATCACCTGGTCCGCGTATGAACCACGAGCGTGGACGGGCAGCAACGTGCCGTTCTCGTGATCGATCCGGTAGAACGTTATGGAGTCGTACCAGACGACTTCCCTGAGCTTGTCCGCGACGTACTCGTACGTGCCGCCGATCTCTATCTGCCTCTGCATCGACAGCGCGATATCCAGGAGCGCGAGCTGCGACCGCACCCTCTGGTTGAGCGAGGTCATGAGGTTCGAGGTCTCGAGGGCAATCGCCGCATGGTCGGCCAGCGAGGACAGGAATATGGAGTCGTTCCTGCTGAACTTCCCGTCCCCGAGCCTGTTGTAGACGTTCACGACCCCGATGCTCCGCCCTTCGATTATGAGAGGCGCCGAGACGATGGATTTGATATTGAATATCTCCGCATCCCTAGCACTCGCGTCCAGGTCGGCCAAGTAGTCGTTGACCACTTCCGCCTTCAGCCTCGAGAGGGCGCGGCCAGTGACGCCTTTTCCGGCGCTGAACTCCAGCTTCTCGAGCACGGCCCTGTCGACATTGTAAGATGCGACCCACTGCAGTTTGTTCGTGAGATCCTCCCTGAGGCCGACCATCGCCTTCTCGCCCTTGAGCAGCGCGGCGGCGTCCCTGGCCACCTGGTCTAGGATGACACTGGGCTCCTGCCTGAAGGATATCTGCTTGCTGATCCTGTCCAATACCGTCAACGCGTGCTCGCGCTCCTTCGACTCGGTGAACGTGCGAGCGTTCACGATCGCCGTCGCGAGTATGTCGGTGAGCATCTCGAGGAGCGTGACATCGTTCCTCGTGAACGCATCTTTCATGTCGCTCTGGATATCCAGGACTCCGATGAGATCTCCCCTGAACAGGATCGGTATCGCGAGCTCGGACTTGGTGGTCCGGATGCCCTTCGTGATGTATCTCGGGTCGGCTTCCACGTCGCCCGTCACCAGCGTCTCCGAGAAGAATGCCGCGTGGCCGATGATGCCCTCCTTCAGTTTCAGTTTCAGGTTCTTGGACACTTCGGGCATCTTCGAGCCATGCCCGGCCCTGAACTGCAGCTCGCCCCGTTCCTTGTCCATGGCCATCACGACGACGTGCTGGTAACCGAACCCAGCGGCTATGGACTTGGCGAACTCCGCCATGAGTTCATCGGGGTCGAGTATTGATGTCACGACCCGACTGATCTTGTTGATGGTCGTCAGCTGGCTGACCCTGCGCGCGAGCTCGGCCGTCCGCGCCTCCATCTTCTTCTCGAGCTGCGACTTGTACTTCTCGAGCTCGACCTTCTCGGACTTCTCCCGGGTCACGTTCCTGAACACGCCGACGACGCCCAATGGCTGGCCCTGACCATCCCTCACGGGCTTGGCATCGATGTGAACGATTGTAGGGGGGCCGCTCTTGACGCCGACTGTGACATCACCGGACCAGCCGCCCTCCAGTGATTCCCTCAGCACGTGCGAGATATCGAAATCAGCTGGCAGAGCTGTCGTGCCAGACGTGCTGCACTTCGCCGCATCCTCCTTCGAGATGCCCATGAGTGCCTCGAAGGCCTTGTTGATGTACACCATGTTGCCGTTGACGTCCATCACCATGACGGCCTCGGCCATCTGATCCATGGACGAGTACAGGTTGCCCAGGAAATGTTCCTTGGAGACAGACTCGGTCACATCACGCTCGAACGAGAAGTAGAACACCTCCGAGGTCTCCTCGTCCTCATATCTGGTGACCGTCAGCTCCCAGACTGCACCGCCTGGGAGTTTCACGGTCCTCGTGAACGGGAATGTGGAGCGCTCCGCGCCACGCGCGACCGGGCAGTTCCTACATACTTCCTCCGATGCGAGCGCGGTCTCGAAGCACTTCTTGCCTATGAGGTCGCCGTGCGCCTCCCTGAGCGCCGGGCTGAGATACACTATGGTCCGGTCGTCCCTCACGACCGATACCCTGTCGGGGAACAAATCCAGCAGAGAAAGCCGCTGCTCCAGCGAGCCTACGGGCTTCGGATCTCTGAGGGGGGACGCGGAGCTCCTCGTGGTCGTTGTTTCACCCTTGCTGGGCCATCGGCAACCGACTCATAGCGAACGGTCATCAATAAACGTTTCGAAGCGGACACCCCCACGGGACACGCACACGGCCGAATCGACCAGCGCAGCGTGGAGAAGCGGCCGGGCGCGTCGGTCGTCCCAATAGCTTTAACTAGGAAATCCACGATGGAACCATGATGGCGGCCCAGGAATCGACGGACTACGAGGCACTCTTGGCCAGGGCGAAGAAGAAGCTCCCGCAGAAGCTGGAGTCGCACGACCGTTTCAAGGTGCCAGACCCCGATGTCATGGTCGAGGGCAAGACGACCGTCATCCGCAATTTCGCCGACATCGTGGATACGCTCAGGCGAGAGCCGGACCACCTGTTGGGATTCCTTCTCAGGGAGCTCGGCACCGCTGGCACGATGGAGGGCCCGAGGGTCGTTTTCAAGGGCAAGGTCGCCACCACCCAGATCGTCGAGCGGATCAACAACTACGTAGATGAGTACGTGCTTTGCTCCGAGTGCGAGAGCCCGGACACACACATGGTGAAGGATGGGCGCACATCGGTCCTGCACTGCGAGACATGCGGCGCCCACAGGCCGGTACATGTCAGGAAGCCGGTCAAGGCCGAGGAGCAGAAGGCCATCGAGGCTGGCAAGACCTACGACCTCTTCATCCAGGATGTCGGCAAGAAGGGCGATGGCATCGCCCGCAAGGCCGAGTTCGTGATATACATCCCAGGGACCGCGAAAGGGACCCAGGTGAAGGCCATGATAGAGAAGGTCTCTGGAACTGTCGCGTTCGGCAAGCTCGTGTGAGCTCTCCGCTCACGGCAGCGATATCCTGCCCTTCACGGATTGGCGCACGGACCCGCCCACTTCCACCTTGCGCACTGAAGAACCGCGCTTCTCGACACGTACGTGTATCCTGGATGGCCGTCCGATGAAGTGACCCTGCTCGATGACCATGTGCTCCGCCTTCTCCTTCGGTATCAGGTCATGCTCGACCAGGTAAGCCGCCAGCGCACCCGCGGGCATGCCTGACGCGGGATCCTCGTGGAACACCGGGGAAGGTAGGAAGCACCTAGCGTGCAACGTCGTCGCCTCGTCGAAGCCCCCCCACGCGTACGTGACGGCCGCGGCGACCTCGAGCTCCCTGAACATCTGGAGCAGCTCCTCCTGCCTCGGGGACACGCGCTCGAGCGCGTCCATGGACCTCATAGGAACGAGGAGCGTAGGGATACCCGTGGAGACCTTGGAGAGAGGGAACTCCTTGTGGAAGATCGATTCCGCCCCGACGCCCAAGGCGCTCGCCACCTCCGTGATCTCATCTACTCGCGAGTACAACGGTCTCTTCTGAGCCATCCAGACCGTCCTCGAGCCGTCCGGGTTCAGTTCCACGGAGAAAGGCAGGATGCCAAGCGGGGTCTCTGCCCTGTGCCTCCCGCCGAACGTCGACCCGAAGGCGTTCTGCTCTGCCAGCGCCCAGAGCGCGCCGATCGTGCAGTGGCCGCTGATCGGCTCTTCGGCGTCCCCGGCGAAGTACCTGAGCCTCACATCCGCCTTCTTGGACTTCAGCACGAAGGCCACCTCGGGGCCCCCGAGCTCGCTGGCCGTCCGCTGCATGAGGATATCCTCGAGCGAGTCCGCATCGAGTACGACCCATGCGGGATTCCCAGCGTAGAGATCGTCTGTGAAGACGTCCAGCTTCAGCACGTCCAGCTCGACCACGGCCCTCAAAACGCGCTCCTCGCTATATGGATGTTGTCAATGACGTGCACAAAGTATTTCTAAACCAGTCCGGAATAGTGGGGGAGATGGACGCATCGATAAGGGCCGTCGTGGTCATGGCCGCCATATTCGCCGTCTCGCAGCTGGGAGCGCTCGCGATGGTATCCTCCGCCCTCGGCGAAGAATATCAGGCGTTCGAGGACCCCAACGACCCGATGATACCCGTGTACTATGTGATCGCTATCGTGCTGTTCACGTTCATCATACTGTATATAATAAAGAAGAAACGCGAGAACGTGGTCAAGTTCATCTTCCTCGGGGCGGTCGGCTTCACCATATTCTACGTGATACTGATAATGGCACTCCTCTTCGACACAGGGATCCTTGCGCTACTTGTCTCCGTCGGCCTGGCCGCCGTGCTGATATACTATCTGGTCAAGAAGCCCGAATGGTACGTGGTCGACGCGACAGGCATGCTCGTCGCGGTCGGCACGATAGGCATACTCGGCATATCGCTGAACATCCTCCCGGTCCTGATACTCCTCATAGTGCTTGCGGCGTACGACGCGATATCCGTGTACGGCACGAAGCACATGGTCACGCTCGCGGACGGGGTGACCCAGATGAAGCTCCCGATACTCCTCGTCATACCGAAGAAGAGGGGGTACTCGTACCTCAGCCAGAAACCGCTCAAGCAACAGCTGGATGAGGGGGGCGAACGAGAGGCCATGTTCATGGGCCTCGGAGATGTGATCATACCAGGCATACTGGTCGCGTCCGCGTTCTACTATCTGTCCGATGAGACGGTCATGGGCGTGTCCGGGAGCCTGCTAGTCGCTCTGGGAGCACTCGTCGGTGGACTCGTGGGCTTCGCACTGCTCATGCGGTTCGTGCTCAAAGGGAACCCGCAGGCTGGCCTGCCGCTCCTGAACGGAGGGACCGTGCTCGGCTACGTCCTGACGTATCTGCTCGTGTTCCAGGACCTGAGCCTCGGGATATCGACGCCGTGGTGATGTTCGATGACTGTTCTGCTCGTCTGCTCAGACCTTCACGGCTCCGACGAAGCGCTCGACCTGCTCCGAAAGGCGGAGAAGACACT
>DUKU01000065.1:7660-11068 GCA_013329135.1 Thermoplasmata archaeon | reverse complement strand
CGGCTGCTGGACAACTTCGACTCCGACCTGCTGGCCGTGCCCGGCAACTGCGACACCGACGAGATGCTGAGGATGCTCGAAGACGCAGGGGCGAGCGTGCACGGGAAGCGCGTCCGCAGGCTTGGACATGAAGTGTTCGGGTTCGGCGGAGGCATGCCCTCGTCATCGCACATGCCCTTCGAGGTCGAGGAGGAGGACATGGTGGCCGGGTTGAGGTCGGTGGCGGTCCGTGGCGGACTGATGGTGACCCACACGCCCCCGAAGGGAGTCAACGACACGGACAGAGCAGGCAGGCACATCGGGTCCCAGGGCATCATGAAGGTCGTTGAGGAGTTCAAGCCGAGGCTGGTGCTGTCTGGGCATGTCCACGAAGCGAGAGGGGAGTGCACCATGGATGGCACCGTGTTCGTCAACCCAGGCCCCGCCCGTGGGGGACGCTATGCGCTCGTTAGGCTGGACGAAGAGACGGAAGTACAGCTGTTCTGACCGTCTGGGAACTGCCGCAGGTGCTCAAGAAGGTATTAATACCCCTCCCTCTTTCACATGTCCCGAGAGGTTAGACATGGCCATTTGGCAGGGAAGGCCGAAGCGGAAGGTCACAGGCGGCAGGATCCGGCTGGCCCGCAAGAAGAGGAAGTTCGAGATTGGCAGGGAGAAGCAATTCACGCACCTGGGCGTCCGGAAGGTCAAGATCTACAGGACCAAGGGGGCTAACAGGAAGGCGCGCCTGCTGATGATAGACACGGCCAACGTAGTCGACCCCTCGACCAAGTTGATGAAGAAGGTCAAGATCCTCACGGTCAAATCCAATCTTTCTAACCCGAACTACGTCCAGCGCAACATCATGACCAAGGGAGCGACGGTCATGACGGAGCTCGGAGAGGCAGTGATCACATCCAGGTGCGGCCAGGACGGCGTCGTCAACGCGATGTTGATCAAGAACCAGTGAGCGCCGAACGGAAAAGAGAGGAAGGGGGCGCGCTCACGACGAGCGCGTGATGTTCATACCCTTGACCCTCACGGACGGCAGCGTAGACGGTGGGGCGACCTCGTCCCACCAGAACACCTCCTCGGTGCTCTTCGAGACTGCGTCAATGTTCTTCCAGAGAGTGAGCATGTTGTCACTCACCCTGATGCTCTTGACAGCACCAACGATCCGGCCGTCTTCTATCTTGAGTATCGCATCGCGTGGTATCGTCGAGAAATCGCCCCTCGAGTAACTCTGATACCTAGTGTACCAGGTGTTGTTGAGATAGAGGCCGTTCTTGGTATCGGCGATCATCTCCTCGACACTCAGGTCCCCGGGCTCCAGCACGGGGTGTATCGGAAGAGGCGCCGCGGGCGGGTCGAAGCCTATCGGCACATATGGGCCCGCGTTCCCCGTCGTCTTCGTCTTGAACCGCTTGGCCGTGGATGTGTCATGGAGGTATGTCTTCAGAACGCCCCTGTCGATCATGACAGTCCTCTTGGTCGGGACGCCCTCGTGATCGAAGGCCCTCTGTGATGTCGAAGGCATGGTCGGGTCGTCCACCAGGGTCACCTCCTCCGAGGCGACCTTCTTCCCGACCCTCTTCGCGAACATGGACATGCCGACCTCGACGTAGAACGCACTCATCATGTGAGACGTCGAGTGCATCAGCTCTCCGAGGAACATGGGTTCGAGTATGAGGTCCATCTTGCCGACATCGCCCTGGACCGGGTCCTTGGCCAGGAAGGCCATCTGGCCGGCCCTGGAGCCGGTGCCCCGGGCATCCATGCCCGAGAGCTTGTGCGTGCAGCAAAGCGCGTGTCCCGACGCCTCCGGCTGCGAGAATGCCCTGACGGAGAGCTCGAGCGCCGACGACTCGTCCTCGGCGAGCGCGCCCCCTGAGGATGCGATGCCCGCTCTCATGTGCCTTACGAACAGCGTGCCACCCACCTCGGTCGCGCCCTCGCGGACGGCTGCGGATATGGCGTCGTGGACATGCTTCGTAGGCGAGCGCATGGCGACGATCTTGGGGTCCGCTTTCCCACGCCTGTACTTGAACTTCCCGGATGCTATGCCCGTGTACGCCGAGTTCTCCGGAGTGACCCTGGCCCCTTGGACGAGCGCCTCCACGGAGGCCTTTGCAGAGGCCAGGTCCAGCAGGTCGGTGGACAGTGTCCTCTTGCCGATGGCGACGAACACATGAGCGTGCTTGAGGCCCCACCAGTTAGAGGCGTCGATGCGGCTGTTCGAGTATCTGATCTGGTGGGTCCTGTGGTCGAACACCTCGGCCACGGCATCGTCCGCACCCGCATCCCGAGCGAAATCGACGATCTCCTGGGCGGCCTCTTTGAGCTCACTCATTTCAAGGCCACCCCCCTGAGCCTCATCATGGGGCCGCCTGTGAACACAGCCATGCTCTGGGCGGGGTCGCCCTTGCCACACTCCGCGGCATTGTGCTTGACGTGCTTGGACACCGCGTCGACCGCGCCCCAGAACCCTGGGGTCGTGATCTCCAGGGCGCATCTCTTGGCGGGGCCTCCCAGCTCCCCGTCCTCGATGAAGTACGCTTCCCTGGACACGTACTTCTGGTTGTACCTCTTGTCGTCGATGTTCCACTCGGTGAACGAATGCATGAGCACACCCTCCTTGACCGAGCCGAATATCTCATCGTCCTCGAAGTCCCCGGGGGCGACATGCGTATTGGCCATCCTGACGATCGGTTCTCTGAGGTAGTTCTCCGACCTTGAGGACGCGTTGCTCTGACAGCCAAGGGTAGCGGCCGTCTCCCTGTTGGTCAGGAACTCGTTCATCAGCCCCTCCTTGTACAGGTATCTCGGCCGCGCCCTGACGCCCTCCTGGTCATAAGCGTAGTATCCGTAGGACCCGGGTATCGTCGGGTCGTCCACGACCGTCGCGTACTCGGACCCCACCCTGAAATTGATCATCTCCGGCTTCACGAAGGACTTCCCGGCCTGCGACATCTCCCTGCCCAGTATGCGGTCCGCCTCCATCGGGTGTCCGCACGATTCGTGGGCGGCGATGCCAGCCACCTCAGGGCCGCAGACCAGGTCATACTTGCCTGGCTTGACCATCTTCCCCTTGTCTATGACGGTCTTGAGCATCCTCACCTCGTCCGCGAGGGCCTTCTCGAGGTTCCAGCTCTCGACGAGCTCCCATCCGCCGGTGCCGCCGAACTCCCTCATCGACTGCTCGCTCTCGCCCTTGGATGTGACGACCAGGGACGAATCGACCCTGACCCTCGGCAGGTACGATGATATCCTCGAGCCGTCGGAGTTCGCGAAGCTGCCGCTGGTCTCCGATGTCCTGATCTCGAAGTATCTGCCCTCGACCTTGACCTTGGTCTTCGTGACGGTGGCATCGATGCCCTTGAGGAAATCCACCTGGTCCTCGATCGTGATGTCCGCCAAGGCCTTGTCCTG
>DUKU01000065.1:0-7537 GCA_013329135.1 Thermoplasmata archaeon | reverse complement strand
ACAGGCTGCTCCTGCGACATCTCGGCCGGGTGTTTCAGTCTCACGTTCTTGGCGAGCATGTACGCCCTCTTGGAGAGTTCCACGCCCACAGCCTTGGACATGCCGTTCGAGCTAGCGAATCCGATGCCGGTCGGCAGCACTATCCTCACGTTCATGCCTGCGTCCATGCTAGACACGATGCTGCTGGCGACGCCCGACTTGACAGCGACGTTCCTGCTCTCCGTGGCCTCGGCCCTTACCTCGGCCAGGAGTGGTCTGCCCTGGGACATCGCAGCATCGAGCACTGACTCTACTAGGTCCTCATCAATCATGTCCTCGTCCCCAGCCGAGGTAATGCGCCGCTCCAGTAATTAACTGTCGCCTGGGCGTCCAACCTGGACCGACAATATTAGATAGCGGCGGGGCATTGGTTCCGACGGAGTTCCATGACCGTCGACCCGGAAAAGGCGCTAGTGCTCTGGCCGTCGTACTTCGACCTCAGGGTCTCAAGGGAGGCTGGGAGGAGGGTGCCGAGAAGGGACGCCGTCGAGGGACCGAGCGCGAACATGCTTTTCGACGCGGTCAAGTCTCTCGACCTGGACTGCATCCTAGAGCTCGACAAGTCATATCCCAGGTTCTGGCACAGGCACGAGGGCAGGGTGCTCGTCGAGCCCAAGCTGACGAAGAAGGACCTCGTCACCAAGGTCGCCGCAAAGCTCAAGACCGTCCCGAGACCGGAATGATGAGGCTCATCGGTCCTGCGGGGTCTCTACCTCGTCGACCAGCATCTTACCCGCGGACACGCTGTCCACGGAGTGTATTACGGCTCCGCAGTCGGAGATCGTCTCCTCGATGCTCTCGTAGTCTATCGCGTTGCCGACGACAGTTATCTTGACGCTTTCCGTCTCCCTGTCGACCTCTTCAAGGGTGCAATTGACCCCGGATACGCCGCTGAGGACCGCGATGCGCCTCGAGAGCTCGATGATCGTGGGGTGTTGTGGCTTGAGCACGTCTAGAACCAATCGCTTTATTTCGCCCACTTGAGCAATCCCTGCCGATGGCCGGTGCTAAGGGTTCTGCGTATTTATTCCTTTTGAGCAGGAGGGACGCCTGACGCCAGCCAGGCGGTGCATCGCTCAGCCGTCGCCTCGTCAGGTTTAATACGTTTCGGACCCATGACCCGAGCGTGGCTAGAACCGCTATACCCCCGGAGGAAGTGAAGGTGCTGGACATCAACGCCGCGTACAACGGCGTGAGGACCATCACACTCATGGAGAGGGCGGGGGAGGCGGTCGCGAAATACGTCATCGAGAACTACCCTCCAGGTTCCCGCATAGCCGTCCTCTGCGGCAAGGGGAACAACGGAGGCGACGGTTTCGTCGCTGCGAGGCACCTGATGAGGGGCATGAGGCCCGATGTGTGCCTCGTGGAGTCCGAGGACGAGATAGGCACGGATCTCGCCAGGGCGAACCTCTACCTGGTCAGGGGCGTCGCGAGGCCGGCCAAGTACATGGACATCCGTCAGTACGACCTGTTCATCGACGCGATGCTGGGCGTGGGCCTGAAAGGCAGGCCCAGGGAACCCTACGCGGGGATCATCAAGGCCCTGAACAGAGTCAAGAAGCCGAAGGTGTCGGTCGACGTGCCCTCAGGATGGCCCTCGGACCTCGCGGTCCGGCCAGACGCCACAGTCACGTTCCACGCACCCAAGACAGGCATGTCCAAGAAGAACTCCGGGAAGGTGGTCGTGGCAGACATCGGCATACCCCGAGAGGCGGAGACATTCTGCGGCCCCGGGGACTTCAGCCTCCTCCCCTCGAGGAGGAAGGACGCACATAAGGGCGACTCGGGCAGGGTCCTGGTCATAGGCGGTGGGCCGTACAGCGGCGCCCCCGCGTTCACAGGCATGGCGGCCATGCGCTCAGGCATAGACCTGGTCTTCGTCGCGACGCCCGAGCCGGCAGCTACCCCGGTGGCGATCTACTCGCCGAACCTCATCGTCAAGGCGCTCTCTGGCAGCGTGCTCGGGCCCGAGCATGTCGACGGCCTGCTGACCATGTCGAAGGATTTCGACGCCGTGGCGATAGGACCTGGCCTCGGGGATGCTAGACAGACGGCCCTGGCGGTGCAGAAGTTCGTCTCGAAGTGCAGGAAACCGATGGTGATAGACGCCGACGCGATAGGCGCGTGCGGGGCGAGACCAAACGTACTCAAGGGCCGGACTGCCGTGATCACGCCGCACGCAGGTGAGTTCAAGAGGCTCACGGGGAAGACCGTGCCCGGGGACGACCTGGACAGGCGCGCCGAGATGGTCCTCGAGGCGGCGGCGAAGCTGAAGGCGACCATCGTGCTCAAGGGGCCTGTGGATATCGTCAGCGACGGGAGATATGTCAAGCTCAACGGGACGGGGAACGACGCGATGACCGTCGGGGGCACAGGTGATGTGCTCACGGGCATCATATCCGGGTTCGTAGCCCAGAAGGCGACGCCATATGCTGCGGCCAGGATGGGTGTCTTCACTGCCGGACTCGCGGGGGACCTCGCATTCGAGGAGAGGAGCTACGGGCTGCTCGCGACGGACGTCATAGACAAGATACCGATCGTCCTGAGGAGATACCTCCTGAGCGCTGGCGGGTGAGCGACCCATGAGGCTGGCCGTCATCGCGGACGTCCACTCGAACCTCCACGCACTCGAGGCCGCGTCGATGCGGATATCGGAGAGGTCGCCGGACATCGCGGTATGTGCTGGCGACGTCGTAGGGTACGGCGCGTTCCCGAACGAATGCTGTTCCAAGGTGGAGGGGCTGTGCTCGTGGTTCGTCGCGGGAAACCATGACCGTGCGGCCATCTCGAAGGATGTGTCCAGGATGAACCCATACGCCGCGGCCGCGGCGATCTGGACATCGGACCGGCTGGAACAGAACGCGAGAAGGTTCCTGTCGGCCCTGGGGCCGTCCGCACGGTTCGTCGCGGATGATAGGCGGGTCGCCGTGTTCCACGGGTCCCCAACTGACCCAGATGAGTACGTCCAAGAGGACGCGGTCGACCGTGGACTGCTGACCGGAACGGGATGCGACATCCTGATCCTCGGGCATACCCACGTCCCGTACGTGAAGAGCTTCGACGAGCGGTTGGTGCTCAACCCCGGGTCCGTCGGGCAGCCCAGGGACAGCGACCCCAGAGGCAGTTTCGCCATCGTGGACACCGAGAAGATGGATTGCGAGATCGTCAGGTTCGAGTATCCTGTGAAGGAGGCGGCCGACGCGATCTTGTCCGAGGGCCTGCCCCGCATCCTGGCCGAGAGGCTATCCATCGGACGGTAGGGCAAGGATTCTTATCGTTTGACGGACGCTATGAGCGTTCGTGGACCTGGAACCAGTACCGGACGTGCCCGCACTCAGGATGAAGGGTGAGGGAGGCTGGGTCGTCGTCGCGGACCTCCATGTCGGCATCGAGGTGCAGCTGCGGAGGTCCGGGTTCAGCATCCCCTCCCAGATGCCCAAGATGATGACCTCGCTGGAGGCGCTCGCGGGAAGGGGGGCCGATAACCTCATGATACTGGGCGACCTCAAGCACAGGATACCCAGCGTGGGCCACCGGGAGGACAAGGAGATCAGGGAGCTGCTGGGCAGGATGCTCAAAGTGTACCGGAGGGTCGTGCTCGTCGCCGGGAACCATGACGGAGGGATCTCATCCGCCCTGCCTGAAGGATGCGAGGCGCTGAGCAGCCGGGGCACGAGGATCGGAAAGGTCGGCTTGTTCCACGGACACGTCTGGCCCTCCGAACAGGTCATGGAGGCTCAGCAGGTCGTGATGGCCCATGTGCATCCGGCGGTGCTGATGGTCGACTCGCTGGGTACGAGGAGCACTGAGAAGTGCTGGGCGAGGGCGAGGCTCGCGGAGGAGCGAGTCAAGGACAGATATGACTCATGCCCGGGACAGTTGGTGATCGTCCCTGCATTCAACCCGCTGCTGACGGGGACGCCCGTGAACTCGGACAAGGGCTCCATGCTCGGCCCATTCTTCAACAACGGCATCGTCGAGATGCGGAGCATGAAGGTCCACCTCCTCGACGGGACGTACCTGGACCGGCCCGCAAGGCTCTCCAAGCCGAGGCGAGAGTGAAGCTCACTTCTTCTGCCTGTCGAAGAAGATGTTCTTGCCAGTCGCGGACAACGGGATCCCGTGGACCACGTTCGCTTTCGACAGCCCCAGGCGGAGCGCGGACACGCCTATCCTGTACATGACCCTGTTATCCACGTTGTGGTCCGATGCGGTCTTGACCGCAGAGCCAAGGGCGATGCCATGGTCCAGCGCCCGCAGGAAGCAGTTCGGCCCCTTGAAGTCCCCATCCCTCGATTTGCTGTTGAACTCCTCGCAACTCGAGAAGCCACATGCGCCACAGTCCAGCCCCGCGCCCTTGTGCGGGAGCAGGCCCACAAGCACGACCGCGTCCGAGTCGAGCACGTTCTGTCCGTCGCGCTCGAACCCCTGGATACCGCGCTCCTTCGCCACCTGCAGCATGTCGTTCCCGAGGGCGACGCGCTCCGATTCAGATAGCAATCGGACCTCGATGAAGTCCTGTCCCACGGCCTTCGGCGCGGTCCTCGCCGAGAGCGCCATGAGATCGCCGACGAACCTGACGGTCTCCTTCATGGACATGTAAGGGGAATCACCCGGCCGGAATTTATATGCGTTGCAGACAATCAGCCCTCCCTGGAGTGAGTGGCGTTGAACATCGTTCCAATCATCTGCGTCGCGATGGTCCAAATCCGGAAGGGGCGGAAGGATGGCCCAAGACTGATCAAGGTCGCGAAGGGACAGATAAGGCGCGCGGCGTCGAGGAGGATGAGAGTCCACACGCACCCTCAGGTCAAAGCAGTCAGGATCAAGGGCCAGACGAAGTGCGATGTCTGCCTCGGAGTCATCAAGAAGGACCTCCCGAGCGTCCTATGCGGCTGCGGCAAACAGTACCATAACTCATGCGCGGTGAGGGTGGTTAACTGCCCCGTGTGCGGCGGGGAGCTCGGATTCTCAAGGCAGAAACCCCACGTGGTCGATTCAGACATGCCCATGGTCAAGCCCATGCCACTCTCCAGGGACGACAAGCTGCTGCTCCTAGAGGAGAGGTTCCTGCTGGGCGAGATCACTGAGCGGACCTACCTGTCCATCAAGGAGCAGGTCTCGTCCGCGCCGGACGAGGCCGTGTTCTGCAGCGTGTGCGGCCGCAGGCTCATCGATGGGGAGACCTGCGACTGCACGATGTACGACCGGAGGCTCCAGTGCCCCGAGTGCGGGAACACACTCGGGGAGGAGGACCTGTTCTGCAACCGGTGCGGCGTGGTCTTCTCCACGGACTTCAGGCTCGACCTCTACCAGTGCCCCGAATGCGGACGAGTCGTCTCCGAGGGGCAGAACTCGTGCGCGTGTGGGGTGCTCCTGGTCGGCGAGGGGAACATGATATGTCCAGGCTGCAGGAAGGAGATCCCGGAATCATCCAGCACCTGTCCGGTGTGCGGCAAGTCCCTCGTGGAGAACATCACCGAGTGCCCAGCATGCGGGAGGCGCATCGACAAGGACGCGTTCGCGTGCCTATGCGGGGTCGTCTTCTCGGACAGGGTGAGCGGCGCCGAGTGTTCCCTGTGCGGCTCCGGGGTCGAGCTCCATGACAGGTTCTGCCCCAAGTGCGGCGCGAGGTTCGCGGACGAGCCGAGGCTGGAGGGGAAACTCGAAAGGAAAATCAAGGTTTGAGGTGTGCCCGGCCTCCGGGCACACGCTCATTGGAACGGTTTGTGTCAGGCGGGCTCATCTGATGAAGTCTATGCCAGACTCGTCTCCAGAGCCGTAGGACCTCTGCGACTGCCCTCTCGGGGCGCTGCGCGCGGGGGCCTCGTCGCCGCCGTGGTTCTTGCTCATCAGCATGGACGACTTCGCGCCCGTGACGATGAGCAGAACCTTGACCTCGCCCTCGATCGACGGGTCGACGCTGCAACCCCAGATGAGCCTGGCGTGCTTGTTGATCCTCTCGCCTACGACCTCGGCAGCCTTCTGAGCCTCGGACACGGTCATGTCTGGGCCGCCAACGACCCTGATCAAGGCGCCCTTCGCCTCGCCAAGGTCTATCTCGCCCAGCATGGGGGAGTTCAGCGCCTCGTCGATGGCACCCTGGATGCGGTCCTCCGGATCGGATTCATCGGACTCGCCCATGCCCACGAAGGCGACCCCGCCCTCGTTCATGACAGTCATGATGTCGCTGTAGTCCAGGTTGACCAGGCCGGGCTTCGTGATGATCTCGGTGAGACCTCTAATGGTCTGCATGAGAATCTCGTCCGCCACCTTGAACGCCGCGTCGACGGGCAGCTTCGGCACGAGCTCCAGCAGCTTGTCGTTGGGTATTACGATGGTCGTGTCGCAGAGCCTCCTGAGCCTCTCCAGGCCGTCGAGCGCGTTGTCCATCCTGACCTCGCCCTCGGCCTTGAACGGCAGTGTGACGACCCCAATCGTGAGCGCCTTCAGCTCCTTAGCGAGCCTGGCGGTGTAGTGAGCCGAGCCCGTCCCAGTACCCCCTCCCATGCCTGCCGTGACGAACACGATGTTCGCGCCGTTCAGGAAGTCCTTGATCTCGCGCTCGTTCTCCTTCGCGGCGGCCTCGCCGACCTGTGGTATCGCGCCGGCGCCCAAGCCGCGCGTGATGTTCTTACCTATCAGTATCTTCTTCGGCGCGTGTATGGCGAGCAGGTGCTTCGCATCAGTGTTGATAGCGCAGAGCTGAGCGCCCGATATGCTCGCCGCGACACACCTGTTGATCGTGTTCGAGCCGGCGCCGCCGCAGCCGATGATCTTGATGCTGACATCCAGTTGTTCCGCGATCTTCGCAATCTCTTCGTCGTCCGCGGTCATTTGCGCAGGTTGAGATACCTGAGCTTGAGCGGGCTGAGGAGACTTCCCAATCAGTTCTTCTACATCTTTTCCCAGTGCGTCTTTGACGAGCGATTTCGGCATGCGTGCACCCCATAAGGCTGTATAAGTAATCAGTAAACTCTAATATAAACATTCTTAGAGCTGGCCCCGAGCCAGTAAAACGGCCTCAAAGCTCGATTCGACGAAGGGACACGCGCATGCTTCGCATGCGCTAGCCCTCGGACGATACAAGGGGCGACGGTCCAAAACGGGCGATGGAGCAACCGGACACCAACTTGCGGTACGGGCGGAGAATGCGCCCTTGGACACGCCCGCGCAGAGCCCTAGACACTCAATCCCGCGCATACTGGCGCGGGAGGATTGATTTAAATAGTCTAGTGATTATTTACTTACTCAGAAACATCTTAGGATGGGATGACGAAATGAAGTCACTTATAGACGATGCTCTCGAGATGCATGCGATGGAGAAGAGCACGAAGGAGACGCTGGGCACCCCGGAGGACCTGGAGCTCGCACAGATCGTGGAGAAGCTCAAGGTCAACATAACCATAGTAGGGTGCGGGGGAGGAGGTTCCAACACGGTCAACCGCCTCCACCAATCGGGAGTGTTCGGCGCCGAGATCGTTGCCGCGAACAC
>DUKU01000127.1:11144-11952 GCA_013329135.1 Thermoplasmata archaeon | reverse complement strand
TCATACAGTGCGTCGGCTCCAGGGACGAACACTGCGGGAACGAGTACTGCTCAGGCGTGTGCTGCATGTATTCCATCAAGGAGGCCATCATCGCCAAGGAGCACGGAGGCAACATCAAGCCGTCCGTGTTCTACATGGACATGAGGGCCTTCGGGAAGCAGTTCGATGAGTACTACAACCGCGCGAAGAACGAGTACGGCATCAGGTTCGTCAGGTCCAGGATAGCAGCCGTGAGCGAGGACCCGAAGACGAGGAACCTCATACTCAAGTACGTCGAGAACGGCGAGCCGAAGGAGGAGACCTTCAACATGGTCGTGCTCGCGGTCGGGCTGAGGCCAGCGGCGGACGCCGAGGCGTTGAGCCGCGTGATGAAGTTCCGCCTCAACGACGACGGCTTCTGCCAGACGGGCGTCTTCACGCCTGTGGAGACCTCGAGGCCGGGCGTGTTCGTGAGCGGGGCGTTCTCGTCCCCGAAGGACATACCTATGACCGTCGCGGAGGCGAGCGGGGCGGCCGCCAAGGCCGGGACCGAGATCGCGTCCGCGAGGGGCACCCTCGTGACGAAGAAGGAGTACCCGAAGGAGCTCGACGTGACCGGCCAGGAAGCGCGCATAGGCGTGTTCGTCTGTCACTGCGGCATCAACATCGGGGGCGTCGTGAACGTCCCCGAGGTCATGGAGTACGCGAAGACCCTCTCGGGCGTCGCGTACGCCGAACAGAACCTGTACACCTGCTCCCAGGACGCGCAGGAACGCATCAAGGAGAAGGTCAAGGAGCACAAGCTCAACAGGGTCGTGGTCGCGAGCTG
>DUKU01000127.1:9311-10956 GCA_013329135.1 Thermoplasmata archaeon | reverse complement strand
TACCTGTTCGAGATGGCCAACATCAGGGACCAGTGCTCGTGGATACACATGCACGAGCCCAAGGCCGCGACCAGGAAGGCCAAGGACCTTGTCAGGATGGCCATCGCCAAGTCGAGGCTCCTGGAACCGCTCGAGAACCTCACCATCAAGGTGAACCAGCAGGCCCTGGTGATAGGCGGCGGCGTGACCGGCATGGTCGCAGCGCTCGAGCTGGCCAAGCAGGGCGTCAAGGTGCACCTGGTCGAGAAGGAGAAGGAGCTCGGGGGCAACCTGAGGAAGCTGCACTACCTGCCCTCCGGTGACGACCCGATGGAGTACCTGAAGAAGCTCGAGGCCGATGTCAGGGGCAACAAGAACATCACCCTGCACGCGGGCGCCAAGGTCAAGAACATCGAAGGGTACGTGGGCAACTTCAAGACGCTCCTTGCGGACGGAAAGGAGATCGAACACGGCGCCGTGATACTGGCCACGGGCGGCCAGGAGTACAAGCCCGAGGGCGAGTACCTGTACGGCAAGGACAAGAACGTCAAGACCCTGCTCGAGTTCAAGGAGATGCTCAAGAAGGGCGAGGCGAAGGGCAAGTCGTACGTGTTCATACAGTGCGTCGGCTCCAGGGAGGGCGACCACCCGAACTGCTCGCGCGTGTGCTGCACGGGCACGATGACGGCAGCCATCAAGGTCAAGGAGAGGGACCCCGAGGCCGAGGTGTATGTCCTGTTCAGGGACATCAGGACATACGGCTTCAGGGAGAGGTACTACAAGGACGCGGCGCAGAAGGGCGTCAAGTTCGTCAGGTTCGACGACGACAAGAAGCCCGTGGTCGAGGACAAGGGGGGCAAGCTAGAGGTCAAGGTCACCGAGGAGGACACGGGCAAGACGCTCGTCCTCAGGCCCGACTACCTCGTGCTGGCCTCCGGGACCAGGCCGCAGAAGGAAGCCGAGGAGCTCGCGCCGATGCTGAAGGTGCCCATGACGAAGGAGGGTTTCTTCCTCGAGGCGCACATGAAGCTGAGGCCTGTGGACTTCGCCACGGAGGGAGTGTACCTCGCGGGTCTGTCCCACGGGCCGAAGTTCGTTGACGAGAGCATCTCGCAATCGCTCGCGGCGGTCGCGAGGGCCATGACGGTCCTGTCCAAGACGACCCTCGAGGCCGAGGGCATAGTCGCATGCGTCGACGAGAGCCTGTGCGACGGCTGCGGCATATGCGTGCCGACATGCGAGTACAAGGCGCTGGAGATCGTGGCCAACAAGGACGACGCGAAGAAGAAGATCGTGGATGTCAACGTCGGCCTGTGCAAGGGCTGCGGGGCATGCGTGGGCGCGTGCCCGGCCGGTGCCCTCACGCAGAAGGGCTTCAGGGACGAGCAGATCCTGGCCATGATCGATGCCGCGCTTGAGCAGTCCAAGAAGCAGGAGGTGAAAGGATGAGCAGCGAAGCGAAGGACGTGCATGACGCCGGCGGAGGCGGGTTCGAGCCTAAGATACTCGTGTTCTGCTGCAACTGGTGCTCGTACGCGGGCGCGGACCTCGCGGGCGTGAGCAGGCTACAGATGCCCCCGTACTTCAGGGTCATCAGGGTCATGTGCTCGGCCCGTGTGGACCCGGAGTTCGTCCTCAGGGCGTTCAAGAAGGGCGCCGACGGGAT
>DUKU01000127.1:8124-9140 GCA_013329135.1 Thermoplasmata archaeon | reverse complement strand
GCCCTCCTGAAGATGCTCATACAGCAGTTCGGGTACGACCCGGACAGGCTGAGGCTCGAGTGGATCTCCGCGGGCGAGGGCGAGAAGTTCCAGAAGACCATCACGGAGTTCACGGAGACGATCAACGAACTTGGACCAACACCTATGAGAGGTGGTGGATGAGGATGGACAGGAAGGCCAGGATCGAGGCGGCAAGGCGGACCGTCGAGGGCGAGCGGGTCAGGTGGCTCCTGGGCAAGAAGGGGCAGCTGACGACCACAGGCAACGTCTTCGGCGAGGCGATCACGGACGCGAGGTACAGCTTCATCGTGCAGAAGGCTGCGGCGGTGGAGCTGGAGAGGAACTCGCTCCTCATGCAGATGGAGCGGGGCCCGAGGACAGTGCACGAGCTGCACGACGCCACGGGCATATCGAAGCCGGAGATCGTCAGGCACATCATCGCCCTGAAGAAGTGGAGGCTCATCGAGCAGGCGGGGATGAAGGGCCAGTCGCCTCAGTACACGGCCTTACTGAAGAAGACAGGTGCTGGAGAGGTGAACTGAGATGGCGGACAAGATCAAGATCGCACAGTACTGGGGAGCCGGGTGCGGCGGGTGCGACGTCGCGCTCCTGGATATCGACGCGAAGATACTGGACGTGCACGCTATAGCCGAGGTCGTGTTCTGGCCGATCGGGTTCGATGGCAAGCTGCACGAGATCGAGCAGATGCCTGACAAGTCGATAACGGTCTCGTTCTACAATGGCGCGATAAGGAACAGCGAGAACGAGCATGTCGCGAAGATCCTGAGGCAGAAGTCGGTCATACTGATCAGCTTCGGCTCGTGCGCGTGCTTCGGCGGCACGCCTGGCCTGGGCAACGTGACCAACAGGGAGGAGGTCTTCGAGACTGTGTACAAGAAGACCCAGTCCACTGACAACAAGGCGGGCGTGTACCCGCAGGAGCACACGAAGGTGCCTGAGGGAGAGCTCGAGCTGCCGAGGTTCTACGACGATGTCAAGACCCTGGACGAGGTCGT
>DUKU01000127.1:5890-7899 GCA_013329135.1 Thermoplasmata archaeon | reverse complement strand
CTGCCCCCGAAGGGCACGGTCATAGCGAGTGACAAGACCCTGTGCGATGAATGCCCCAGGGAGAGGGTCGAGAAGAACAGGCGCATAGACAAGATCTACCAGTCCTACGAGATCAAGGCGGACCCGAAGAAGTGCCTCCTCGACCAGGGCATCATATGCATCGGACCGGCCACGAGGGCCGGGTGCGGCGCCATGTGCCCCAAGGCGAACATGCCCTGCAGAGGCTGCATGGGCCCGACCAAGGCGGTCACGGACCAGGGCGCGAGCATGCTGAGCGCGGTCTCGTCCCTGCTCAACATCACGGATTCGGAGTCAATGTTAAATGAGGAGCAGATAATGGAAATGATGATGCAGGTCAAGGACCCGCTCGGGACCTTCTACGCGTTCACGCTCCCGAAGTCCCCTCTGAGGAGGACCGTCAAAGAGCGCGGAAGGAAGGGGTGACACAAGATGGCAGGACCCATCATCAATGATGCAACAGTGAAGACGAAGGAGAGGAGGATCACAATCGACCCCGTCACGAGGCTCGAGGGGCATGGCAAGATCGAGATATTCCTGGACGAGAAGGGGGACGTCTCGAACGCGTACATGCAGATACCCGAGCTCAGGGGCTTCGAGAGGTTCTGCATCGGCAGGCACGTGCAGGAGCTGCCCGTCCTGACCAACAGGCTCTGCGGCGTGTGCCCGGCGGCGCACCACATCGCGTCCACGAAGGCCTTGGACGCCGTGTTCAACGCTGAGCCTACCCCCACGGCGAAGAAGCTCAGGGAGCTCTTCTACATGGGGCAGTACACGCACAGCCACATAGCCCACTTCTATGCCCTCGCGGCGCCCGACTTCGTCCTTGGACCATCGGCACCCTCCAACAAGAGGAACGTGCTGGGTGTAGTGGACGCCGTCGGCGTCCCGATAGGCGCCGAGGTCATCAAACACCGCTCCTTCGGGCAGAAGGTCCAGGAGATCGTCGGGGGAAGGGCGACCCACCCCGTGTTCGGGCTTCCTGGCGGCGTATCGAAGCAGATCAGCGAGGAGGAGCGCGCGCAGATGGAGGACATGGCCAAGAGCTGCGTCGAATTCGGCAAGTTCACCATCAAGCTGTTCCACGATGTCGTACTGGCGAACAAGGACTACCTCGGCCTCATACTGAACACGGACGCGTACTACCTCGAGACCTACTACATGGGCATGGTCGACAAGAACAACAAGAGCCAGTTCTACGACGGCGACATCAGGGTCGTCGACCAGACGGGCAAGCAGGTCGTGAAGTTCAAGCCCAGCGAGTACCTGGACATCATCGCGGAGCACGTCGAGCCGTGGACCTACATGAAGATGCCCTACCTGAAGAGCGTCGGGTGGAAGGGCTTCGTAACCGGTCCATCGAGCGGCATATACAGGGTCGGCCCGCTCGGCAGGATCAACGTGTGCGAGGGGTACACGACGCCGCTGGCGCAGGCGGAGTACGAGGCGTTCAGGAAGACCGTGAAGGACCTCGGCGTCACGGGACCGGTGCACCACACACTGGCGTACCACTGGGCGCGCGTGATAGAACTCCAGTACGCCGGAGAGCGCATGCTCGAGCTCGCGAAGGACAAGAGCATCACGAGCGACGACATCAGGGGCGCCTTCAACCCGCCCAAGGAGGGCGTGGGCATATGCGAGGCTCCGAGGGGCACGCTCATACACCACTACGCCTCGGACAAGGACGGCCTGTGCACGAAGATCAACATGATCGTCGCGACGACGAACAACTACGCGGCCATGAACACGAGCGTGGTGCAGGCGGCCAAGGCACTCATACACAACGGCGAGGTGTCCCAGGGGCTGCTGAACAAGGTCGAGATGGCCTTCAGATGCTACGACCCGTGCAACTCTTGCGGCACACACGCTCTGAACGGCGCGCCCGCGCTCCAGGTGACCGTGAGGAAGGCCGACGGCTCCGTCGCCAAGACCCTCAGGAACTTCTGAAAACCCTAAACGAGGGGCTCACGCCCCTCGGACCTATGATTTTC
>DUKU01000127.1:5344-5727 GCA_013329135.1 Thermoplasmata archaeon | reverse complement strand
AGGATGCTCATGGAGCGCGGGATAGAAGGGGTTTCGATAGAGGAGCTACCCGCGAGCGGGCTCGAGCTGCTCGACATGGTCCTGGACTATGACAAAGTCGTGATAGTCGATGCGATACAGACGAAGGACGGCTCCCCGGGGGACCATTACATCATGGCCGAGGAGGACTTCAAGAGGACCGTGCACGGGACCTCCCCGCACGGGTTCAACATCGCGACCGCCCTCGCCATGGGGAGGCAGGTCGTGCCGGAGAGGATGCCGAAGGAGATCCTCTTCGTAGCGATAGAGGCCGAGGATGTCGACAACTTCCGTGAGGGACTGACACCGAAGGTGTCGGCCAGCCTGCCGGCCATCGTGGACATGATAGAGCGCGACCTCATACG
>DUKU01000127.1:3532-5126 GCA_013329135.1 Thermoplasmata archaeon | reverse complement strand
TGTGTCTCCATGAGCACGCCTCTGACGCCGGCCGTCGCCTCGCCGATGATGCTCGCCCTAGCGCCCTCCGGGACCGACCTCACCGCCCTCAGGACCGCTTCGGCCTTCTCTGGGACGACGGCGATGATGACCTTGCCCTCGTTGCCTATCTCGAACGGATCTATCCCTAGCATCTCGCAGGCGGCGATGACCGCCCCGTCCATGGGGATGTCCTCCTCCCTGATGCTAATGCCTACCGAGGACTTCTCCGACCACTCGTTCAGAAGGTTGGCCAGGCCGCCTCTGGTGGGGTCCTTCATGGACGTGATGCCTCCCACCTTCAACGCCTCAGCGATCAAGTGGTTCAGCGGGGCGGCGTCGCTCTTCACCACGGTGTCGAAGCCATATCCTTCCCTGAAGGACAACAGGGCGACTCCGTGGTTCCCGATAGGGCCGGATGCGATGATGACGTCCTTGTCCGCGACCCCTGAGTCGTTCGGCCACTCCCACTTGAACGCCCGTGACTTCCTTATCTCTGCGATGTTGTGGTCGAGATGTGGCGAGCGCCTTCCGATCCCGCTCGTGTTGATGAACAATCCGTCGGCAGCGGCCTTCTCGACGACCTTGGTGTCGCCCGTGACTATCCTGACGCCAGCAGACCTGGCAGTGGAGTTCAGGCTGCGCATGATCGTGTGCAGCTCGTCGGTCGAGAAGCCCTCCTGTATGACCATTGCGCATGACAGGGCGATGGGAGTCGCGCCCATGACGGATAGGTCGTTCACGGTGCCGGCCACCGCAAGACGTCCTATATCCCCGCCAGGGAAGAACAGCGGCTTGACGGTGTAGGTGTCCGTTGTGAAGACGATCCCATCCACTATGGCCGCATCGTCGAGAGCCCCTAGTGGGATCTCCCCGAAATCATGTTCGAGCTCGTTAAGGACGAACTCGCGGATGAACTCCTGCATGCGTTCGCCGCCAGCTCCCTGAGCCATCGTGATCTTCGACATGACAGGCACCGTCGGGTGTTCGGAACAGGTCCGTGGTAGTAATACCTTTTGGCCAACTGGCTCCGACGGGCACGCGCCTCCAGGATAGGTTGATTACTTGTGACCTGGATACCGGTCGACATGCTCTCGGGAGTCATCCTGGCGGGCGGGAAAGGAAGCCGCATGGGAGGGGAGAAGGGCCTCGTCAAGGTCGGCGACCGGCCCATGCTGCTCCACGTGATTCGAGCGCTCTCTGGCGTGACAGACGACATCGTCGTCGCGGTCGGCAGGGACTGCGGACCCACATATGAGCGATCGCTGGGCCCCGGTGTCAGGACCGTCGAAGACCGTGTCTCCGGCAGAGGCCCGCTTGAAGGGCTGTCAAACGCGTTCAGAGAGGTTGAGCAGGCGTACGTGGCGGTCGTGCCTTGCGATGTGCCGCTCTTGCGGACCGAGATCCTGGAGCTGCTTGCGCGCAGAGCTGCCGGAAGGGACGGGGCCGTGCCGGTCGTAGGTGGGTTCCTCGAACCACTCGTGGCAGTCTACAGACGGGAAGCTGGCCTGATGCGTTTCGCAGATGAGCTTGAGACAGGGGTCGGCAAGGTCAGCAACGCCCTTGAGCACATGGA
>DUKU01000127.1:0-3370 GCA_013329135.1 Thermoplasmata archaeon | reverse complement strand
AGTTTCTGGAACGTCAACTCCAAGGAGGACCTTGAGAAGGCGGAGGAGACGATCCGTCAGGGAGCCATTCCTCCTTGACCGATCCCCCCTATCGCCTGATGGCGGCCTCGATCTTCGCTTTGGCCTCCACGAGCTGGAGGGACTCCACGAAGTGGTCTGGGGATGTGTGCCTCAGGTAGTATGCCCCGTACGCCGCGACGAGGAACCCTGCGAAGGCGTCGAACAGAAGGTCCACCATGGTATCGGAGAGGGAGTACTGCATATTGCTCCCCGTGACCTCATCGACGACATACTCCATCACTTCCCAGGACACGCCCATGGCCATCGTGAACATGACGATGAAGAAGGCGAGGAAAGACCCTGGAAGGTAGATTGATCCGACATACTTGTCCAATGCGACGACGGCCACGAACCCCAGTGCGGCTATGAGAGAGGAAGACATCGCATGCGTCAGATGGTCCCAGCCAGGGAGGTTGTCGTAGAACCCCGAGAAACCCCCTATGACGTGCAGGAACAAGGCGAGGACTATCCACAGGTTCAACTCGACGGGGAGGACCAGGCGGAGGTCGCGCCTGAGAAGGGGCGGTATCTCGGAGACCACCAACGATATCACCGCCACCGGGACCCATGTGAGATTCCCCGTCACAGCCCCAGCAAGGGCGACCGCGGCCATGCCGGCCTGCATCGCCCGGGATATGAGTTTCAGCCTCTTTTCCATCCGGGCACCTCCCAGAAATGTATGAGGCCTAGGACTTCACGCCTGGACCGGGGCATGGCCTTGATATACGCCCCGTACACGAAGCCCATCACCAGACCACCGACAGTCGCCCAGAGGAACTCATTCATGACCTGAGAGTTAGAGGAGATGTTGTCAGTACCGGCCAAGACGTCGCTCAGATACTCCCCCACCTGCCAGAAACCCGAGATGGCTACCGTGAACATTATCACGAAGAAGACCGAGAAGGATCTGTTCATCCTCACATCGGTGTACATATGCAGCTCCATGGTCAGGAGGAACCCTATGGTCGCGAAGGAGAGGGCGAACGAGAGCGATGTGAAATCGTCCCACCAACCGACGGCGCCGCTCAGCGCGCGCGACCCCTCCGATATGTGCAGGATTATGGGGGAGGACAGCAACAGCGTCATCTCCCAAGGGAGCGCCTGGAACGGGTCCCGCTTCGACACGATCGGGAGGATGTAGAGAGAGAGGGCGGCGATGCCGAACGCCGACCACAGGACATCCATGTCCAGGATGACGTACACTGTGCAGAGGAACAGGACAGTGCATGCGACCCATGACGCCTCGGCCTCGACGACCCTGCGAGGTGTCCGGGTATGGTGCCTGACCTCGGCTCCAGAACCGTCGCGTCCTTTAACCATCGTACTCATGGGACCAGGCACCTGAGGCTAGTTAACCCTTACCCGCGGAATACCTGTAGCCACCCTCCGGGACGCGTATCTCGAACCTGACACCCGATCCCTGCGTTCCAGTCTCTTGGATGGACAGGCCTGTCAGGTCCAGCACCTGGCGGACCATGAAGAGGCCGAACCCGGTATGCTTCCCAAAACCCTTCTCGAATATCCTGCCCTTTATACCCTCGGGGACGCCGACGCCGTCATCCTCGTATGTCAGGATCAGTTCGTTGCCCTCCGACCGCTGTGTGATCTTTATCCTGGAGAGCTTCTCGCCATGCCTGATGGAGTTATCGGCAAGATTCCTGAACACCCTCTCGAACATCGGGTCTGCGTATATCTCGAGTCCAGGCAAGTCGACCTCTACCTGGACACCCTCCAGCTGAAGGCCGAGCACGCCGTTCGAGAAGGCCTGGTCCACAGACACCCAGACGGGCTCCTGCATCCCCAGGTCCTGGTACTCCGAAGTGAACATGAGCAGCCTCTGAATCGTGTCCGCCGCCGTCTTCATGTCATCGAAACGCTTGATGATGACCGGGTCCTTCACATCGTCTCTCGTGATGTCCAACCAGCCGGCCAGGATTGCCAGCTGGTTCGTGATGTCGTGCCGGGTCATGCTGCCCAAGAGGTTGAGCTTCTCGTTCGCCGTCTTGAGGGCCCTCTCGTATCGTCGCTCCTCGGTCAGGTCGATTGCAACTCCTGCCAGCAGGTCCTCTCCCCCCGTGATGCTGGGCACCAGGAACCTGTATGTAAGGAACTCGCGGAGGCCGTCCTCCCGCGGGATGACCTCGAGGAATGCGTGGAATTTGCCACTCTCGAAAACATTCCTATCCGTTGCCATCAGTCTCTCTGCGACTTCGGGTGGGAACAACTCACGGTCGGTCTTCCCAATCCACTCGGCCGCAGTCATGCCGAAGATGTCCGTGTGAGTCTTGTTCACGTAGACATATCTGCCATTTCGGTCCTTCATGAACTTGACGACGGGTGACATGTCCATGAACATCTTCAGCTGCCTCTCCGTCCTGGACAATCTCTCGAGTGCATCCTTCCGATCCGTGATGTCGACCACGACGCCCTGATACGAATCGACCGCGCCCGTTCGGTCCCTGACCACCAGTGTCCTATCGTAGACCCAATGGACCTTGCCATCGGGTGACACGAGTCTGTACTCCTGCTCAAACTCAGACCGGCCATCCTTGACGTAGGTCTGGACCTCCGTCGCAATCCTCTCGAGGTCGTCCGGGTGCACGATTGACGCGAAGTCGACGACATCCGACGTCAGTTCCCCCGCATCATACCCGAACTGCCACACATTCTCTGAGACATACTCCACCGGCCACCCCGGCGCCGCGCGCCAAAGGAAGGCGACCGCCGGACTCTGGTTGATGATGGATACCAGTTGCCTCCTGTCCTCCAGCGCCTCCTCGAGCTCCGCCTCGTGCCGGACCTGGTCGGTGACGTCACGAACTAAACCAATCATGTAGAGTGGCTTCCGCAACTGGTCTTTCACGACCACGGCAGACACGTCCGCATGGACCTTGATCCCGTCCTCGCGAGTGAGCTCGAACGAGATGTTCCTCACGAGCCCCTCGCTCATGAGCTTCGCGCCGACGCGCTTGGCCTTCGCCGCATCAATCTCCTTCAACTGCGTGAACACGTTCATGCCGATGAATCGCTCCTTGGTGACGTTGCCCAACAACGTCAGCAGCGCGAGATTACACTCCACCACATTGCCATCTGGATCCGTGATCACGATTCCATCGGGGTTAGACTCCAAGATGGCTTTCAGTACGTCCCTTTCACGCCTGAGTTCCTTCATCCCCGCCACATCAGCGGATATGTCGCACGAGACGAGTATCGTGCATTGCTCGCCCTGAAGCATCATCCTGTGGCCGGAGATGCGCACGAGGTGGGGCTCCCCGGTTGCCGTCCCGATCGGCACCTCCAAATCGCGTAT
>DUKU01000027.1:4150-10467 GCA_013329135.1 Thermoplasmata archaeon | reverse complement strand
TGATAACTGAGGGCCATATGAATCCCATTACGAAGCGCGCATACGTATGGCGGGTACCCATGGGTATTTCATCGGAAGTGGGTGGCAATGCGCTCTATGGGGCCTTAGGCACCTCCAATTTCATTCCGTAATCGGTCGGCCATTCCGACCGAACAGATTCCTCGTTTCGGAGGATGAACTAGCAGATGCGGTATCGTCTACGAGGCAGATTACAGGAAAGACATATATCTGGTAGAAATGAGTTTGATGGAATCAAGATTACGGCTCCGATCATTGTTGGATATTTCAGGACGGGGATGAACTGTGTTGATGTTGATAGTTCCTGTGCTTTTTTTGTTGAGTCAACTCGGAGTCTACGCGCTGTTCAAACGGTGGGTCAGCAGAGTCGAATCTCAGCTTGATGAAACCCTGGCCGAGTTGTCATCGAAGCCAAGATCTGGCAAGAATGTAGCTGAGGATGCAAGGGTGCTTGTGTATGGAGCGTCCAGGAAGAAGGCGGTATGGGGCCTCGCCCTAATCGTATTGGGTGTTCCCCTCGTGCTTGCAGTGCTCATCTCTCTGGCTGAGAATGTTGAAGACACTTGGTCTAACGTTGTCGGCTCCTCATTGTTTCTGTGTGGTATTGGTCTGGGGCCGTGGATCCTGTTTCTTGAACCTTATGGCAGCTATCGTATTGTTACCAAGAGTGGAATATTCACGCGCTCTCCGTGGAACGGCAGATTCTATGTTTCCTGGGACGAGGTTGTATCTGTCAAGTGGATTCCGGTCCTCGACAACTTCTTTCTCAGGACCGAAAAGGGCATCATAGCAGTTACACCAGTTTTCGAGAATCTGGCGTACTTCGCTCAGGCGGTTCTGGCCAATGTCCCTTCCAGCAAGCGCATTCAAGCGCAGAAGAAACTTGATCGGGCCTTGTCAGGGTCTTTCCAGCCTTGACTGCGTTCGGGATGGTTACGTCGGCTCGCGTGTGAGATGAGATACGATTTGTCTCGAAGTCCGCATGTGTCCGAGCCCACATTACGCAGGAATCCCTTTCTGATTGCGAGCCTTTCGGCGTTCCGTACTCGCTCAAGGGCTCAGAGACCGTCCTGTTCGCCGGCGAGATGTACAATTCCGTGTCGGAGCTGTACTATATCGGCGCGAGATACATGATGCCGTCCCTGGGTCGGTGGATGTCGCTCGATCCGGGGCTTGGGAGCTTGAGCTCGCCGCAGACGATGAACCGGTATGTCTACTGCGCGAACAATCCGTTGAGGTTCATCGACCCAACTGTCAATGGCGGTTGAAAAGTTGCCAGTTCCGCCGGTCTAATGTTGACCCGTCCCATCCGGTCCCTGATCGACTGGGGGCTGGTATGAGGGCCGAAGCGGAGTGGTCAATCTTCAACCCGCGCCGACACTACGTTGAAGTATGAATGCAGCTGATTCGAGTAGGGCGAATATCAATGACCGACGAGGTTCCAGTGATTGAAAAAGTCATTGCGACACACGGCTGGTTCGGTGGCAAGATATACGATCTTGTTCTCACCCGCGAGGAGTTGCTCCTTGTCCGCGTCCCCAAGAGCAGGAATCGTGGCATGCCCATCAAGGCTGGTTTCGTCCACCACGTGAGAGTCGGCGATTTGGGTGAGCTCAAGGGCAGGCATGAGAGTATCATGATCCCGTATGCTTCGGTGCAGTCGATGCACCTCCACGTTCCTCCTGTGCAGCCGAACAGACCATACTACCGGATAGGAATCGTCGTCGCACATGGTCTGCCTGGGGGCAAGTGCAAGAAGATGCGCATCGCCATCAATGCGAGATACTACCTGCTCACAAAGCAGTTGGGCGTGGCAATGCCCCAGAAGCTGTCTGATAATATACTGAAGAGGAATGAGCTCCTCGCGGAATACGCCCAGTCTGTCAAGTCTCTGATGGTCGACTCACTTCCGCCGGAAGTGGTCAAGAGGTGCCAGTGGTCCATTCCGAACCCTACTTCGTGTCCTTCCAGAATCTGAGACTCAACCCTCGCAGACTTGTGTTCTGCAGACGCGACGCATGTCCCCAACTGGCTGTATTGGGTGGGAGTTCTACGCGGCTTCTTGTCTGATACTCGTTCAGTCAGTGCTTATCGAGCTTGGACAAGCAGGACAGGCTTCGCGCATTCTCTATCGGCTACCTGGTTGTGGTGAGGCTCTTCGACCGGCCCATTATCCTGTGTCCATCACGTCATCGGCGGCGCCCTATGAGCTTCTTCTCCGCTTCCTTGACCACCGCGACCAGCTGTCTGTCCTGGTCCTTGTCGAGCGGGGTGACCTGGTGCTCCTTGAGGATCTTCTTGGCCATGTCACGCGCGACATCCTGGACGGGCCTGATGCCCTCGGCCTTCGCCTTGTCGGGATTGCGCTTGTCGAAGAGCGGCGACTGCCGGATCTCCTTGATGTTCTTCATCGTGTGCATCTGGGCGAGGTAGTTGCCCATCGGGCCCACCTTGTCGATGATGTCCAGGGCGAGGTGCTGGTCATCGACCTTGATGCCCTCGACGGCCCTGAACACGTTCGCGAAGATCTCGTTGTCAATGACAAGCATCTCGTAGCTCGCCGCGTTGTCCCACGCACCGCCTATGCCGGACAGGTTGTCCGCGCCTGCGGCCGCTGGGAGCAGCGCTCCGAGGACCCTCTCGATGCCCATCTGCATGTCGAACTGGTTGCCGTCCGCGGTGACGCCGTAGACGTCCGCGATCATGTTGTACTTGTGGGCGATCTGGACCGTGGCCGCTGATGCCAGGGCCATCTCGGGCACGCCCCAGATGTTCTTGCCCGTCCTGAGGTCCATCATGCTGAGCCTGCCGGAGTACTGGTTCGGTATCTTCGGGTCCACTGTCTGGACGAGCATGACACCCGAGAGCATCTCAGCGTTCTGCTGCGCGAGTCCTCCTGCGAGCGTGACCGGGGCCGTCCCACCGCATATGGGGCAGGGCACGAGGTCCACGGGGGCGCCGTACTCCGCGCCCCTGATCATGACTTCCGACGCGTGCTTGTCCCATGTGAGCGGGCTGCTGGGGGAGCCGTACACTGAGAACAGAGGCCTCTTCCTGAGCTCCTCGACGCCTCCCGTGACGCATGCCCACATCTTGACCATGATGTCCACTGTATCCTCATCGAGGGCGTAGCCGGACACGCACTTGGTCGTGTTCTTCATCATGGCCTCCATGGTCTTGACAGGGAGGACGTCGGGCGGCACGTCCGTCGCGACCACGAGGTTGGATATCGAATGGCAGAACGGCAGGGCGTCCATGAGCCTCGTCGCGTCCTGGACGTCCTTCAGTGTGGACATCCGGTGCTCTCCGGTGTCCATGTCCCTCATGAGCGGGTTGCCGCCCAGGGAGTGCGCGTACATGGTCTCACCGTCGAAGACCATGTCGTTCTTCGGGTCCCTGGCGCACGCCTTGGCGTAGTGCGGTATCTTCTTGATCGCATCCTCGACCATGCTTCTGGGGAACGTGAGCACGTTCGCCCTGGTCGGATGCTTGACGGCGCCGGCTTTGAGCAGCCTCGCATGGGCCTTCTCGCTGTCGAACCTCACGCCGGTCTTCTCGAGTATCTTGAGAGAGGCCTCGTGGATAGTGTCGACCTGGTCGTCCGTCAGAACCTTGAGCCTGTAACCGCACTTCACGCCCTGCATGTTGATCGCCTCGTTGTCAGTCCTGTTGCGCCACAGCGTCCAGAAGGCGCCGGTCGATATGACCGGTCTTGGTCGCCGAGGCTAGTATTTGGGAACCGTATGCAGACCTCTTACTAATACTTGGCTCAAGGGTGAGAGCGCCTAAGGCGAAGGGATTATGAGCGGGGTGAGTTCTCGCCGTGCCTTAATGAGTGTGAACGGCTCCGCAAACGGGAGAGTGAACAACCCCACGTTCCTGCTGGTGCTGCTCTCGTCCATCGCGATCATGATCATGTACGTCGAGGCGATGGCGTTCCCGTCGCTTCCGATAGTCATGGCGGACTTCTCGCTCACACCGGAGGACTACTCCCTCGCGTCGTGGATCATCACGATCTATCTGGTCGTCGGGGCGGTCGCGATCCCCATATTCGGCAAGCTGGGGGACATCTACGGCAAGAAGAAGATGCTGCTCATCGCGATGACGATATACACGGTCGCGGTCACGCTCACAGGCTTCTCGAGGGATGTCTCGGACTCGATATACGTCATGATCGGGTTCAGGGCCGTCCAGGGCCTCGGGATGTCCATGTTCCCTCTGGCGTTCTCGCTCATCAGGGACGAGTTCCCGATGGATAAGATCGCCATCGCCCAGGGCGTCGTATCCGCCATGTTCGGCGTGGGCACAGCAGTCGGGTTCCTGCTGGGTGGGTACGTGACGGACACGTTCGGCTGGCAATGGACCTATCACACGGTCGTTCCCTTCGTCGTCTTCGCCACACTCTTGGTCGCGTTCAAGGTGAAGGAGTCCCCGGTCCGGCTGAAGGTCAAGATTGACTACATCGGCGCCGCCCTGCTCGCACTCACGCTCGTATCGTTCCTTGTGGGCATCACCGAGACGAGGGATCGGGGGTGGGCGGACCCGCTCATCGTGGGGCTGCTGATCCTGTCGATGGCATCCCTCCTCTCATTCGCATACTGGCAGACGAAGGCCAAGGAGCCGCTCGTGAGGCCGTCGCTCCTCAAGGAGAGGAACATCGCGCTCACGAACGCCATCGGGTTCATGATCGGGTTCGCGCTGTTCACGGTGTCGCAGACGATCGCTGCGCTCGCGGGCTTCAACTTCGGCCTTGATGCGACCCACATAGGGTTCCTGAACCTCCCCACTTCGATCCTGACTCTCATCCTCGGCCCCACCGTGGGCCTTCTGGTCAGGAAGCACGGGCCGAAATGGCCGATGACGTTCGGCATGGTCATGTCAATTGCCGGGTTCATATCCCTCTACTTCAACCACGCGACCGAGCTCGAGGTCATGATTGGCATAACCATCATGGGCTCGGGCACGGCCTTCGCCATGGTCGGCAGCATCAACATGATAGTGATATCGACCCCAAGGGAGGAGACCGGCATCTCGACGGCGATGACCATGATCGTGAGGACATCGGGTTCCGTCGCTGGACCGGCGGTCGCCGCGGTCATCATATCCGACCACTCATCGTATGTCGCCGGGATCGGCGTCGTACCAGACGACTCCGCGTATCAGATCATATTCCTCATGAGCTCGGTGTTCATGGGCATCGGGGTGTTGCTGGCCCTGCTCCTCAAGAATAGGAAAGCGCTCCCAGAGGAGGGACCTCGCATGCCAGGTGCCCCGTCCGGGAAGTGACCCACTTCCTTCGGCTGACAGCCAGATGAATACCTTCATAGCATCCCTCGCGGATACAATCGGCCGAGGGGCCGGCCCCCGAGGTGGCTTCGCATGGCAGGCGTGATGTTCAGACTCGCCCATCAGCTCATCTATCCCGGCTTCATGGACCACTACAGGCGGCTCATGAAGAACCAGTTCAGGAGCCGCGAGGAGCTGGTCGGGGACCAGGCATCCTCTCTGCGCGCGCTGATGATGTTCGCGTACGACAAGGTCCCGTACTATCACGACCTTCTCAAGGAACGGAACCTCAGGCCGGACGACTTCAGGACCATCGGGGACCTCGAGAGGCTCCCGGTGCTCACGAAGGACGTCATCAAGGCCAACTGTGATGCGTTCGTCCCGTCCGACCTCGCTACCAGGAGGTACGAACGCAAAGCCACCGGAGGGTCCACGGGCACACCGTTCCCTTACAGGATGAGCAGGTACGACAAGATGCTCAGCATGTGTCACCTGTACCGTGGCTGGTCGTACGCTGGCTACCAGCTCGGGGACAGGACGGTCTTCATGGGCGGCTCCTCTCTGACCATGGGCGTCGGGTCGTCCGCCACGAGGCATGTGCACGAGGTCGTCAAGAACATCCGGATGCTCTCGTCGTTCGACATGGACGAGGCGCACATGCGCTCGTATGCTGACTCGATCAACAGGTTCACGCCCAAGTTCATGTTCGGCTACGCGTCCTCGATATACTTCTTCTCCAAGTGGCTCAAAGAGAACAATGTCCAGGTCAAGTCCCCCGTGGCCGTGTTCACGACCGCCGAGAAGCTCTTCCCCGAGGCCAGGAAGGGCATCGAGGATGTGTTCAGGTGCGAGGTGCTCGACACCTACGGCCTCAACGACGGGGGCGTGTCCGCGTTCGAGTGCCTCGAGCACAGGGGCATGCACGTGGACACCGAGAGGGCCATCATGGAGGTCGTGGACCCCGAGGGCCACCAGACATCCAAGGGCGAGGGCCGGATACTGGCCACGAGCCT
>DUKU01000027.1:795-3996 GCA_013329135.1 Thermoplasmata archaeon | reverse complement strand
CATGTCCCTGCGGCAGGCAGCACCCGCTCCTCGAGGGGATCAAGGGGCGCGAACAGGAGATGCTCATGACGCCGGAGGGGGCCGCTGTCCACGGCGAGTTCTTCACGCACATCTTCTGGGAGGTGAGCGGGGTGAAGGAGTTCCAGGTGGTCCAGGACGCCAAGGACCACCTCACGGTCCGCATCGTGCCCGAGAAGACCTACGACCCCAAGGAGATGGATAAGGTCAGGGACTACATCAGGGCGAGGAGCCCGGGCTGGAAGGTCGAGTTCCAGAAGGTCGATTCGATCGACCGCACCAGAGGCGGGAAGTACAGGTTCATCATCAGGGAGATTTGAGCATGGCGAAGAAGAACCTGCTGGTCATCACGAACAGCTTCCCGGACAAGGATGACAAGCACATCGGGGGCATATTCGTCAAGGAGCAGCTGAGGTATTCGAGCGCTCACTTCGACGAAGTATATGTGATCTATCCATCTGCGTTCGGCGTCGGGCACCGGCCAAAGGATGATTTCAGAGACTACACGTTCGGCAACGCGAGGGTCTTCTTCCTGGGCTACTTCAATGTGCCGTTATTCTTGCGCGTCTTCAGAGGCGGGTTCACGATGCTCATGGCCAGAGCGATCGACCATCTGATCGATCGCAAGAAGCTGAGGTTCGACATGATACACGCTCACTTCACCTGGCCTTCGGGCGCCGCTGCGGTCAGGCTCAAGAAGAAGCACAAGGTCCCGCTCGTGGTGACAGAGCACACGTCTCTCACTCTGAGGAAGGCGATAGCGACGGGTGACCCAGAGTTCCTCAACACATGGATGGCGAGCGACGCGGTCGTACGCGTCCGGAAGGGTGACATCGCTTCCATAGCATCGCTCGGTGTTCCAACCGAGAAGCTGCATTACATACCCAACGGCTTCGACAGCCACAGGTTCAGACCCATGGATACGTCGGAGTGCCGAGAGCGCCTCGGGCTCCCTCTGGATAAGAGGATATTGCTGAGTGTGGGTGGATTGGATGAGGTGAAGGGGCACAGCTACCTCATCGAGGCGATGGAAGATGTTGTCAAAACTTCCCCGGACGTAGTCTGCTACATCGTGGGAGATGGGTCGCTCGAGAACCTGCTCAAGGATCAGGTCCGCCAGAAGGGTTTGGACGGCCATATCAAGTTGGTAGGGGGCCGGCCCCACGACGAGATGCCGTTCTGGATGAACTCGTGTAACCTGTTCGTCCATCCCAGCCTCTCGGAGGGCAACCCGGGCGTGATGTTCGAGGCGCTCGGATGTGGAAGACCTTTCATAGGGACGAAGGTCGGGGGAGTTCCCGAGGTGGTGACGTCGGAGGATGTCGGACTTCTGTGCGACCCCGCGGACGAAGCCGCCCTTGCGCGGAACATATCGGTCGCCTTGGGGCCGAAGTGGGACCGTGCGAAGATCGTAGCGCATTCGAGCCAGTATGCATCGGAGTGGGTCTCGAAGGAGCTCAGCGAACTATACGATCGACTTCTCAGCAAAGGCTAGGCGAGCTTCTCTTCGACTGCGCGAGCGATGTTCGCGGATGAGATACTGGCGGTCTACGACCGCGTCGTCGGTTAGTGACGCTCTGCCATCTCTGGGTGTCTGGCTGGCCCGGCTCCCCATCGGGGCAAGTTATTTATGCATGGAGAACAATGCATAAAATGCAGTTTATGCATGGACGAATAGGCATAGATGACGAAGCAGCATCCCTGTCGTTGGACCAGGAGACGATGACGCTGCTCCGGATGTACAACCCGCATTGGGCGGGCGCATCGCCCCTGGGGCACCTCGAGCAGGTGTTCCCAAGGGACACGCTGGACATGCTCAGGTCGTACGCTGACGATCGACAGATGGTCGTGCTCTCCGGGCCCAGGAGAGCCGGCAAGACCGTCCTGCTGAAGCAGACGATGGCCGAGCTCGTCGCCAAAGGTGTCGACCCCAGGCGCATGCTCTATTTCTCCTTCGACGGGCTGGTGGCCACAGATCACATGGCCATCTCCAAGATCGTGGGGTACTTCAAGGACAACGTGCTCCCATCGAAGCCTTCGAAGGTCGACAGGGCGTACCTGTTCCTGGATGAGATACAGTTCGTGCCGTATTGGCCGACCATGCTCAAGAGGTTCTACGAGACCGAGCCGCACATGAAGATGTTCGTCTCAGGTTCGTCCGCGCTCGAGGTCAGACGCGACTCCCGGGAGAGCCTCGCGGGCAGGCGGTTCGACTTCACGGTGCACCCGCTGAGCTTCAGGGAGTACCTCAGGTTCAAGGGCATCGAAGTCCCCCGACTCGGGTGGTCCGACACATCCGGTCGTCTCCCGGGCATGCTGGACATGCACATGGACGAGATCCGCCGGCATCTATCGGACTACATGCTCAGGGGCGGGTACCCAGAGACGGTGGGGATGGCCCAGGCCTCCCGTGTGTGCGAGTATCTCAGGCACTCCGTCCTCGAGAAGGTGGTGTACAGGGACCTCCCCGAGGTGGAAGGCGTGAGGGACCCGACCGCTGTCATGCAGCTCGTCCAGATAGCCGCATCGATCAGCTCGCGTGCGTTCGAGATAGGGAATGTGGGCTCGGCCATCGGGGTCGACCGCAACCGCGCCTCAGCGTACGTGTCCATGCTCGAGAGGGCGGGGCTCGTGTCCGTGTCGTACAACTTCACAAGAAGCAAGGTCAAGGCGGCTAGGACATCGAAGAGGCTGTACATGGCGGACACTGGTATGATGAGCTGCCTCCTCGGATACGACAGCCTGCTGACCGGTCCGGAGCTGGGAAGGCTCGCGGAGACCGCCGCCTACAATCATCTGTCCAGGACGGGGAACGCGTACTTCTGGAGGGACGCCCGCGGGAACGAGGTCGACATCGTGCTCACGGAGAGGGCGGACGTAGTCCCAATTGAAGTGAAGTATCAGACAAACATCACGAAGGCGGATGCGAAGGGCCTGGCCAGGTTCTGCGAGACGCACCGCAATGCCCGGCCGGTCATGATCACCAGGGATCAGACGGGTTCGCTCGAGGTCGGGGGATTCTCCGTCCGGCTTGTGCCCATGTGGAGGGCGTTGCTGGCGGTGTGAGGTCGGGTCCTACTCGATCGCGTGCTTGACGAGCGCTGCGATGTTCTCCGACGCTCTCCCTCCGCCATAGAATCTCAGTGGGTCGACAGGTTTGGGGTCGCTGTGCAGCAGCACCTT
>DUKU01000027.1:0-439 GCA_013329135.1 Thermoplasmata archaeon | reverse complement strand
GCCAGCTTGAGGCTCGTGAGGTAGCTCACGGGCTTCACGAGGTGCAGTCCGGGGGTGGCAAGCAGCTTGTCGTACAGCTTCGCGTCCTCGAGCCTCTTCTTCGTGTGAGGATGCACGGGGAACACGACCTCGTGCCCGTGCTGGTCGGGGAACGACATGAGCATGTCCGCAACGGTCCTGAGGCTGCCAGGATCGTCGACGTTCTCGGCCCTGTGGACCGTGGCATACACGTAGGTCTTCTTCCCGAGGCCCAGGCCGGTATCCGTCTTCTCGATCCTGTCCCTGAGCATGACGATGTTGTCGGCCATCACGTCGCCCGTCAGGTGCACGATGTCCTTGTCGACGCCCTCCTTCAGGAGGTTGTCCATTCCCGCCTTCGTCGGCGCGAACAACAATCTGGACATGTGGTCTACCAGGACCCGGTTGATCTCCTCGGGCA
>DUKU01000055.1:22397-24438 GCA_013329135.1 Thermoplasmata archaeon | reverse complement strand
GATACCTCCGCTCGCATGGGTCCCGGTCTTCCTGATGGTGTTCAAGAGCTTCTGGGGTCCGATAGGCATCGTGTTCTTGGGTGTGTTCTTCCCCATCCTGCTGAACGTGATATTCGGGGTCAAGAGCGTCGATCAGAGACTTGTAGACGCGGCACGAACACTCGGAGCCAAGAGGAGCGCGGTCTTCACTAAGGTCGTCATGCCCGCCATCGTGCCCTACATGATGACGGGGATCAAGGTCGGTCTCGGTGTCGGCTGGATGTGTATCGTGGCTGCGGAGATGATGCCAATCCAGAGTGGCACGGGCGTCGGATACTATGTCTGGCTCTCGGCTGACTATTCGAGATATGATTTCATGTACGCTACCATGCTCGTTATCGGCCTCCTCAGCATCCTGACAACCGGTGTCGCCGAGCTGATCGAGAAGAGGGTATCTCGATGGATGGGGATCCGATGAGCGCCTGCATCGAGATCCGCGGCCTCTCGAAGGTATTCGCATCCGGGAAGCGGCGCGTGGTCGCCCTCGCCGATATGGGTCTCGAGGTCGCGGACGGCGAGTTCGTCTGCCTCTTGGGCCCATCGGGGTGCGGCAAGACGACTGTTCTGAGGATAATCGCCGGCCTGGAGCCGGCCACGGGGGGCGAGGTCCTGGTCCACGGAAAGAAGGTGGAGTCCGCAGGCCCTGAGAGGGGTATGGTGTTCCAGGAGTTCGCTCTGTTCCCGTGGCGGACGGTGCGAAGGAACATCGAGTTCGGGCTCGAGATCAGGGGCGTTTCAGAGAAGGCGCGGCATGAGCTGTCCTCCGGCCTGATAGAACTCGTCGGCCTGAAGGGCTTCGAGGACGCGCACCCGGACGAGTTGTCTGGTGGGATGAGGCAGCGGGTGGGCATAGCCAGGGCGCTCGCGAACGAACCCACGGTCCTCCTCATGGACGAGCCGTTCGGGTCGCTCGATGCGCAGACGCGCAACCTGATGCAGAAGGAGTTGCTGAGGATATGGTCTGCGACCAGGAAGACCGTCCTGTTCGTCACCCACTCGGTCGATGAGGCGGTCTTCCTCGCCGACAGGATCGTGGTCATGACGGCGAGGCCGGGGAAGGTCAGGGAGATCATACCCGTGTCGTTGCCTCGGCCCAGGGACCGGACGAGCGCGGAGTTCATAGCTGTCAGGGGCAGGGTCCTGGCGGAGCTCGATGAGGAGTTCGAGAAGGCCAGGGAGAAGGAGCTGTCCCCCGACTGACCCGCTCGCCGGAACGAATGAGGCAGTCCAAGCTCCTCCGGCCCCGGGGCATCCGATAGTCGAGCATAATGCTTAACTAATCTCCATTCCTTTCCATAAACTATGAGCTTCGAGCTAAATGTGGTCAGCAACACGCCCCTGACGCCGCTGACCGACATCGACGAGGTCGCCATTCTGTTCCTGAACCAGGTCGGTTACTTCCCCAAAGGCTACGGCCCGAAGACCGATGTCACGGACATCAGGGACAGCGTCCCGTACAAGCTCATGGTTGGGCACTTCATGGCAAGGATGGAGAAGGCCTGGGTCGTGGAGGACCTAGCGACCTCTCTGGGCACCACGAAGGCGACGGTGTACCGACACATCAACAAGCTCAAGGGGTTCGACCTCCTCGAGGAGATGAACGTCGAACAGCCCGATGGGACGAAGAAGAAGGGATACAGGATCAGGTACGGCAACCTGAGCAAGGCCTGGAACTTCACGGAGGCGCACGTCCAGGTCGCGATGGAGAGCTACCGCAAGACGGTGGACCATCTGCAGGAACTGGCCTCCAAGAAAGGTGAGAAACATGCCAAGAAAAGATGATGCCATCGTGCTGACCCCTGGCTCGCTCTACAGGGTCAGGAGCCTGGAGTCGAGGGAGAAACCGCTGGAGACCATTGGACTATTCAAGGGATACGCAGCCATCGCCCACGACACGGCCGTAGTCATGGAGGTGGAACTGTCGACCAACGAGAACAAGGAGAGGTTCCTGCGGCTCATACCCTCGCACATGATCATATCAATCGACGTCCTCAAGGCGGAG